>JAYUWQ010000734.1:0-3353 GCA_043753485.1 bacterium | reverse complement strand
ATGGCGGCACCTTCACTTCCCCGCCACCCCCGCCGGTGCCGGCGGCGGGACCGGATGAGGCGTGGTTTGAGGCCGCCCGGGCTTCGCTCCAGCGCCGCATTCCGGGGGACCCCGCCGAGCCGAAGCGGAATGTCTGTGTCCTGCTGGAAGAGAGTCTGGGCAGTGAATTCTTCGGTTCCCTCGGGCGCGTCAGCAAAAGCGGGAAACCGAATACCCTGACGCCCCGGATGGATAAATTGATGACCGAAAAGGGACTGCTGTTTGACAACCTCTATGCCGATGGCAACCGGACCATCCGCGGTTTTGAGGGCGTATTCTCCAGCTTCCCTCCGCTGCCGGGGGATTCCATCCTCGCCCGTGACCGCACGGAGAATGTGGAGACCCTCGCACGGGTGCTTAAGCGCGATGGCTATCAATCCATTTTCCTCTACGGCGGGCATGGAACCTTTGATTTTATCCGCTCCTTCGTGGAGCCCAACGGCTGGGACCGGCTGATTGATCAGGCCGATTTTGAAGACCCGGTCTTCACCACTGCCTGGGGCGTATGTGATGAGGATTTGTATAACCGGAGCATCGTGGAAATGCGGAAACTGCATGCCACCGGGCAGCCATTCCTCGTGTCCATGATGACGGTATCCAACCACTTGCCCTACACTTTTCCCAAGGGGCACATTCCGGAAGACCCGGACGCCCACAGCCGCAAGTTTGTGGTGAAATACACCGATTGGGCCCTCGGTGACTTTTTTGAGAAGGTGCAGCAGGAGCCCTTCTGGCAGGATACCATTTTTGTGGTGGTCGCCGACCACGGGGCGCGGGTTTACGGGAGCCAGACCATCCCGTTGAAGAGCTACGAAATCCCCTTGGTGGTGCTGGGGCCCTGTGTGGTGCCGCAGCCGCGCCGGATGTCAGGGCAGGGCTGCCAGCTGGATGTCACCCCGACGATCCTCGGGTTGATCGGGCGCCCCTACGATTCCCTGTTCTTCGGCCGCGATCTGCTGGCGGATGAAGCGGCGGAAGGCCGGGTGCTGATGCATCACAACCGGTCCATCGGCATCTACCGGCACGAGCGGCTGGCCGTGTTCGGGCTGAATCAGCAGGAGGGCTTTTGGCAGGGCCGGCTCAAAGGCGGGGAGCTGAATCCCCTGGCCGAACCAGACGCCGTGGCCCGGGCGACCGCCCGGGAAGGCATGGCGCTGTTCCGCGTGGCCGATGATCTTTACCTGCAACGCCGCTACCGCGTCTCCCAGCCGGCGGTTTCCCCTCGGGTGGCCCTTTACCCATGACTCCCCCTCCAATTGGTGATTTAGTCGATGCCATGAAAATCCTGGTGATCGAAGATGAAGCGAAAGCTGCGGAGTTTATCCGCAAATCCCTCACCGGCGAAGGCTTCTTGGTGCAGGTCTGCCACCGCGGGGATGAGGCCATCGTGCAGGCCGTGGAAAACAGTTATGACGCCATCGTGCTCGATATCATGCTGCCCGGCCGGGACGGGCTCAGTGTGTTGCGGGTCCTGCGGGAGCGGGCTAATCAGACGGCCGTTTTGCTGCTCTCGGCGCGCAGTTATCTGGAGGAAAGGGTTGAAGGACTCAATGCCGGAGCGGATGATTATTTGCCGAAGCCCTTTGCCCTCGAGGAATTGACCGCCCGCGTCAAAGCCCTGTGCCGGCGCGGCGGCGAAAGCCGCAGTGTCCAGCTGCGGGTAGGGAATCTGGTGCTGGACACCATCAGCCGGATCGCCCAGCGGGGAGAGCAACGCATTGAACTGGGAGGCCGGGAATACCGGCTCCTCGAATTTTTCATGAGGCCTCCCGGGCGGATCTGCACCCGCACCTTGTTGCTGGAAAAAGTGTGGGATTATGATTTCGATCCCGGCACCAATCTGGTGGATGTCACAGTGCGCCGCCTGCGCGAGCGGATCGACGCCCCGGGCGAGGAGCCTCTGATCCACACCGTCCGGGGGCAGGGCTATCAAATGAGCGCCCGCCCATGAAATTCCGCACCCGGCTCTATCTCTGGTATGCGGGGGCCCTGCTGGCAGCCCTGCTGGTGCTGGTGGCCCATGCCATTTACGAAATCATCGAACACTCCCAGGGCAAGGGACCGGGAGCCGATACCGAGCTTTGGGAAGTCATCGGCGTGGAGTTACTGGTCGGGGTGCCCCTGATGGCGCTGGGACTTTTCCTGACCTGGTGGATGAGCCGCGACACCCTGCGGAAACTGCAGCAGCTCACCGATGCCGCCGCAGGTTTGCATGCCGGGCACCTCGAGGTGAGCCTGCCGCCCTGCCATCCGGTGCGCGATGAACTGGACCGGTTGATCGAGGTCTTCCGAGATATGGCAGGACGCCTGCGCGACAGCTTCGCCCAGACCCGGGACTTCACTCTGAATGCCTCCCACGAGCTCAAGACCCCCCTGACCATCATGCGCGGGGAAGTGGAAATGGAGCTCAAGGCCACGCCGCCCGATCCCGCCCGCCAGGCCTGGATGGAGAGTCTGCTGGAGGAGATCGACCGGCTGGCCCGGGTGGTGGACGGTTTGTCTTTTCTAGCGAAAGCGGATGCGGGGCAGATTGTGATCCGCTCCGAACCGCTGGACTTCGCCGAACTGGTGCGGGACACCGCCGAGGACGCGCAATTGCTGGCCAATCCCCATGGCTTGAAGGTCGAACTGTCCTCCCTGGAAACCTCCTGCCTGATCCGGGGAGACCGGCACCGCCTGCGCCAACTACTGCTGAATCTGGCCGACAACGCCGTGAAATACAATCAGCCCGGAGGGTTTGTCAGGATCAGGTTGTGGCAGGAACCCGGCGCCGCTGTGCTGGAGATCGCCAATCCAGGACCGGGCATTCCCGGGGGACTCAATGGCCGGATCTTCGAGCGCTTCTTCCGCCTCGATGCCAGCCACAGTCAGACCATCGAAGGCAGCGGCCTCGGGCTGCACATCGCCCAGTGGATCGTTCAACGCCACGCGGGTGATATCGCGGTGGCCACCGGCCCGGATGGCCTGACGTGGGCCACCGTGCGCCTGCCCCGGGAGGAGTAGGGCGTTATCCCGTCCAACCCCGCGTTATGGAGCGGCAAGCCGCAGCAGCGGCGAAACCAAAAAGGCGGCACCCGTGCTATTCACACAGATGCCGCCCGGAGCATCGAAGGAGGCGAATCTGGATTCCGTTATTCGTTGACTGGAATCGTGATTTCGATGGTGCGGTCGTTGCGGCTGGACGGATGCTGGATGTTCACCCAGGCGCGGCGCTTGTTTTTGGGATCAAAGTAGAGCCCGGTGAATTCCGATCCGGGCGTGCCATTGCTGGCCCAGCGCGCCAGCCCTTCGTTGGCGTCGGTGAGATCGCCATC
>JAYUWQ010000733.1:0-3353 GCA_043753485.1 bacterium | reverse complement strand
AAGGGGGCCGGGTCGAAGTGGTGGCCATCGCGGACGTCGACCGGCGGAACCATGCAGAGGCCCGGCAGAAGTTCCCCAAAGCCACCATTTATCAGGATTGGCGTGAGTTGTTCGCCAAGGAGGGGGACCGCATTGATAGTGTGAATGTTTCCGTGCCCGATCACATGCACGCCCCGATCACGCTCACCGCGCTGTTGCGCAAAAAACATGTATATTGCCAGAAACCGCTCACCCGCACGGTGGGCGAAGCCCGGGCGCTCCGTCTCGCCGCCGCCGAAGCCAGAGTGGTGACACAGATGGGGAATCAGATCCAAAGCAGCAGTGAATACCGCACCGCCGCGCGGATGATCCAGCAGGGGGCGATCGGCAAGGTGAAGGAAATTCATTGTTGGACCGGGGCCAAATTCCCGCAGGCGGTGCGGCCCGCCGGGGCGATGCCGGTGCCGGAAGGATTGGACTGGGACCAATGGCTGGGGGTGGCTCCTTTCCGCCCCTACCAGGAGGCGATTTATCATCCGTTCCAGTGGCGCGGCTGGCAGGATTTCGGGGGCGGAGCCATCGGTGATTTCGGCTGCCATATCATGGACACGCCCTTCAAGGCCCTGGGACTCACCGCCCCGGTCTCGGTGGAATGCACCGGGGCCGAGGAAGCGTGGCTCAATACCCCGGAGCGGTTCCGGGACTCGTGGCCCGATTGGGAAACGCTCCGTTATGAGTTTCCCGGGTCGGAGTTGACCGGGGGGGCTGCGCTGCCGGTGTTTTGGTCGGATGGCGGGCGCAAACCGGAAGGGGCGGCGCTGGAAGTCTTTCAGGACCGTCAGATTCCGCCCAACGGGGCGCTTTTCGTCGGCACAGAGTCATCCCTGATGCTGGTGCATTACGGCGGCCGGCCCTATCTGCTGCCGTTGGAAAAGGACCGTGCGTTCCGCCAGCCCGCGGTGCCCGGCAATCCGCAGGAGCATTACAGTTCGTTTGTGGCAGCCTGCCTGGGGGAAGGAAAGACCACTGGAGGGTTTGATTATGCGGGTCACTTGGCCGAAACCACCCTGCTGGGCACCATCGCGGTGCGTCATCCCCGGGAAAAGTTGCTTTGGGATACTGGCGCGCTCAGCTTTGCCAGCCACCCGACGGCCACCGCCAGAGTGAAGCCCGAGTACCGCGAAGGTTGGAAGATGGCCGGAATCTGAACCGGCGGCCTCAAGGCCGGGCGGCGGCGGGGGCCGCCTGCAGCAAGGACTTGAGGTTGTAAGCGGTGAAGCGGGTTTCGCTCGCGGGGCTGACACTGTCGGCATTTGCCACCCAGAAATCGAGGGTGTCCGGCGCGAAGAGCACGCTATGGATGTTGCTGGTCATGCACACGGGGCGGGTCATCAGCTGAATCGCCTTCGGGGCATCGAAGTTGCCGAATCCATCCTTCACCCGCCGGACCAGCTCCTCATACCGGCTGCCGGCCGACAGCAGCACGGTATCGGCGACTGCGTCGTTGAGTTGCGGGTGGGATTCCCCGGTCCAGATCACCTCGAAGATTTCAGGGGTGGCCTTGATGCCGCAGGCGCGGTGGGATTTGGCGTCGGAGAGCACGTAGTAGTATTCGCAGGTGCGCGGAGTGCGGCGCATGAAATCGAGGCCTTCCTCAATGGTGGAGCACTGCTCCATCACTTCACGCACCAATTGCGCCATGGGTTTGCCGTCCCAGGAACCTTCGCCTTTTCCACCCATTTCGCCGAGGCAGAGTTGCTTTTCATTCATCGCGGTGACGCTGCCGGTGAATCCTGCATAACTGATATTGACCCAGGCATGGCCCCGGTCCGGCCGGCTCACGATTACCACCGCGTTTTCCTCCAGCCCGACGCCCCGGAGGTAGTCGAGGACGCGGCCATGGTAGAGGTGTCCTCCGGCCGTGGCCTTGCCCAGCAGGGCGAATCCACTGCAGTGGAACAACTCGGGGAAGAAATTCGCCAGCCTCACTTCCTCGGAGTCCAGTCCGGCGGCTGCCGCGAGGGCATCCATCTCGGCCAGGTGCCGTGGATCAATGAACGGGCCGGTGCGGCGCACCGCTTCCTCGATTTCCCCAAAGAACCAGCGCCCCTTGTCGAAAGAACTGCCGACCCCGACTCCATAGAGGATGCGTTCCACCACGCGGCGGATTTCCTTTTTCAGGAGGGTGCCGTGTTGAAGACCCATTTCTTCAGGGGTGCCTGCCAGGAAAAGCACACGGGTGCCATCGTGATCCTCCAGACGGCCCGCCCCTGAGGTCCCCAGCAGCCAACGCTGTCCCGTCGCGGGGGGCAGGGTGGGCAACCGGCTGCCGAGGGAACCGGCGGCGGATTTGACAAAACGCTCCAAGTGGGCGAGGGCCACTTTTTCCACCTGGTAGCCCGCGTCCGGCACGGGCTCCCAAGTCGACGGGGGAAGGGCGTCGCCCATTTTCGGGGGAGCCAGCCGCAGAGTAAAGGAATTGGCGTCATCCTTGTAAACGATGCTTTGGGGAGAGGCGCTGCCGGCCGGGAGAAGGGCGGTCAGGCTGGGATTCCGCACGGGAAGTTCCATCGCTGCAGCCGCCGGGGAGGGCGACAGTGTGAAAGCTTGTTGGCCATCGGCGGTGGGCGTGGCCGCAGCCGTGATGAGGGCCGGGATCATCATGATCTGGGTGCGGCTGAAAGGCAGCCGGTAGAGATCCAGGGTGGTGGGTTGCACGCTGTCCGGACGGGTGCTGAAGCGGGGAATGGCGGGGTCCCCGATCACCAGCAGCTTTTTTTCCGGCATCTGGATCCACCATTGGGTGCGATTTTGGCAAAGGGTGACGGCATGTCCGGCGGCCGCGACCTGCAACTTCAGATAGTGCGGCGGCTGCATTTGCAGATCAAAAGTAGCCCCCTTCAAATCCTTCAAGGCACCGGTGGCCGTCTCCATGGAGGCGCTCAACTGCAGGGACTGGACCGGCGACCCCGCTGCCGGATGGAGAAACCCCAGCGCACTGGTCAGAACCGACGTCAGTTTCTGCACCGGGGGCGTCTCTTGGGCCCGGACCGGGGCGGCGCCGAGGGTGAGACACAGCGAGACGGCAGGAAGCAAAATTTTCATGGCGGGGAAAGGAATAACAGATGGTTTTCGCGGCGCCAAGGCTTTTCGGAAACCGGTCCCGCGGCGGGGTAGAGAGGGCAGGGCCGGAAGTGCCGACGGGGAGTAGGAAGAATTTTTGTTGCACCGGCAACCTGCGTTGGTAGTATCGCCCTCCTTCAGACCTGCCCGTCCCCCTGCTTCGGATGCCCGCTTTTCCTGCCAGTCCCCTGCTTTTGACGACCCTTTGGGTGTCACTGGGGCTGGCCATGTCCCTGCCGGCCCAGACGACC
>JAYUWQ010000732.1:0-3353 GCA_043753485.1 bacterium | reverse complement strand
GGAGGCGGGCGAGGGCAGCGGCCGCGGCGAGCCGCACGGGCAGGGCTTCATCTGCCAGGGTCCGGCGCAGGGCAGGTGGAGCCTCCCTCAGGGAGCCTTCGCCCAGCAGGGTCGCGGCGGCGGCGCGGATCGTTGGTTCTGGATCATTGAGGAAAGGGATCAGTTCATTCAGAAGGGCCGGGTCCTGCCGCGCCACAGCGCCGGCGCCGCGCAAGCCGTGCAATCTTGCGCTCAGGCCCGTCCCCCGCCGGGCCACCTGCAGCAGAGCCTCCATCGAGTCCTGGAAGCGCATCCCTTCCAGATGCTGACGGGCGCGCCAGGCGACCCGGGGGGCAGGATGATCCAGCAGGCCTTTTAATTCCCGGATACTCAGCCCAGGCAGGCGTTGGATCAGGGTTTCCGGAGTCTCCAGCGGTGTTTTGGCTGAGACGTCCGGTCCCTTGGCGGGAAGGGCCGGCCAAGTCAGTTTCCTCACCTTGCTGCGGCGGTGGACGTCCACCGACTCCCCCCAATCGGCAAAATACACAGCCCCCGCCGGGCTTGCGGCCAAGGCCATCACGGCCCCGCCGCGCCAGATTTCCTGCCGGATCTTGAAGTGATAGGAGAGGCCGCTCCGTTCCAAGTTCCATTGCACCAATCCCCCTTGGCCACCCCCTTGGGGGTCTGCGGCGAGGAGGGTGCCGTCGGGCAGCAAGTGGAGGGCCGCGCAGGGCTCCTTCAGGAGCGTCAGGGAAGGCAAGGGCCATTGCGGTTGGTTGGCGCCGGGCGGGCGGTCCAAGGTGGCCAGCTCCATACCTTCCTCAAACCACAGTCCTTGGCCGGAACCTGTTACGGCTTCTGCCTGCCAGCCGTAGTCGGCCCCCGGGAGGATTAACAGCAGGCGTGATTTTCCACCCGGCGCCGCCTCGTCCACGGCGATCAGTTGTCCGTCCGGCAACATGGCCAGGGCGGTGGGATTCCGCAATCCGCTGGCCACCCGTTCCAACCCCGTCCCGTCCGGACGGCAGCGGAAAACCGCGCCGCTGCCGGAACTCCGGAGCGACGTGCTGTCGGCCTGGCGCAAGGCATAGCCGCGTTCTCCCATCGCGAAATAAACCCACCCGTCCGGTGCTTCCAACAAAGCGTGCAGATCGCCCCCCCAAGGGTCATTCCTCAAGCCGAAGCCCCGTGCCAGCGGGACGCGTTCCTCCGCCTGCTGGTCGCCATTCCGGTCCACCAGTTGCCATAAGTGCGGTGTGCAGCCATAGAGCCACCGCCCGCCTGCCAGCGCCAGCAAGGTGCTGCCGGGGCCGTCCATCGGGTCGCGGAAGGCACCCGCCACCACGATGGACGACTCCGCGCGGCCGTCGTGATTGGCATCGGTCAGCCAGCACACGGATTCCGAGTATTTGGTCAGGAAGTTGGCCGGGCCATCACCTTCGGTTTGGTAAAAACCAGCCCGGTCCTGCAGCAGCGGGGCCAGCTTGCCGGAAGCCAGCCAACCGGTGACCAGCCGCTCCCGCTCTTCCACTGACCGCACCGCCCGGTCCTGGGTGGTCAAGCCGGGGTCCCCCAGCGCGGACACAGTGCCGCGTCCCCAGTTCCGTCCGGTGACGGCGGCGTAGACGCGGCCGGCGTCATCCGTGGTCAGTCCCAGCACTTGGCTGCATTGCTCCTCCGTTGCGAAAATGGTGATTTCCGGCACGGCCGGCGCTGCGGCGGGCTGCGCCGGCAACCCGCCGGGCATCATCAGGAGAGTCAGGAAAAGCAATTTGACCACAGTTCCTTCTTTTCCCCATCCCGCTCCATTGCGCAAGCCGAGCCGCTTCTTGCATCGCACCGCGGGCTGCATTAAAAAGCGCCTGACCATGATCCCCAATCTCAACGAATTGCCTCCTTTGCCGGAGGAGGAGCATCCCTTCAGAAAGCTGCTGCGGCCTCTGCTGGGAGGCCTGTTCATGCTCAGCCTGTTGGGAGGGCTCATCTGGCTTTACACTAGCGCCATCCGCCAGGGAGCGAACCAGGAAATGAATGTCATGGGCGGACTGCGTAGTGTGGCCCAGGACATTTGGACCACCGGCACGGCTCCGGAAGTGAGGGTCCCTGATCCTGATCTGATCACCGAAATGGCGCGGTTGCGCGGCAAGGCCGGTGCCGGTGCGGAAATCCTCGTGCTCCCGGCGGAAAACCGCATCGGCCAGCCACGGGCCACTCATGAGCTGGTCTATCTGTCCAAAGGGAGGATGATCATCACGATCCGGATTCTCCTTGATGAAACCGGGGGGAAGATTGATCTGCTGTCCTACCAGACGGGGTTGGAATTTGCCGATGCCACCCTCTTGCCCTGACAGAGGGGCGGCAGGGGAACTGGCGAAGTTGGTGGGGAAAGCCCGGGGAAAAGTACCTGAATTCTCCCGAAAAGGGGTTAAGAAGGGAATCGACGCCAGCGTTTGAAAAGTATAGCTTCACTCCATCAGAAGCCCTGACATGATCATGAACCACTCCCCATTGACCACTCCCCGCCGTGACCTCCTCAAAGCTGGCGCGGCCGGCTTGGTTGCAGCCGTCGCCTTTCCTACCGTCACTTTCGGAGCGCCGGACAGCCGTCGTCTCAAGATCGGCCTGATCGGCTGCGGGGGCCGGGGCACCGGAGCCGCCCAGGACGCCATGAATGCCGACAGCAACATCGAATTGTTTGCCGTAGCCGATGTCTTTCCCGAGTCCGTCGCCACCAGCCTGCGCAGCCTGAAGGAGCAATTCCGCGACCGGGTGACGGTGGATGAAAGCCGCACCTTCCTTGGCTTGGACGCTTATCAGAAGCTGCTCGCCAGTGGCGTGGATGTCGTGTTGCTGGCCACTCCGCCCGGATTCCGGCCGGGGCACTTCGAGGCCGCGGTCGCTGCCGGGAAACACATCTTTTGTGAAAAACCCATGGGCGTGGATATCCCCGGGGTGAGGCGCATCATGGCCGCCGCTGAGCAGGCCAAATCCAAGGGATTGGCCGTGGTCGGGGGGTTCTGCTGGCGCCGCAGCGCATCCCGCAAGGCCGCTTTCGAACAGGTCGCCAATGGCGCCATCGGAGACATCACCAGCTACTACGCCACCTACTACACCGGCCCGGTCAAGCCCATGCAACCCGCCTCTGCCCGCAAGGCCGAGTGGAGCGATGTGGAATGGCAACTCCGCAACTGGATGAACTTCTCCTGGCTCAGCGGCGACAGCTTTGTCGAGCAGGCGGTGCACAGCGTGGACAAGGTGGGCTGGGCCTTCCAGGACAAGGACCCGATTTCCTGTATCGCCACCGGGGGACGACAAATCCCTGCCGAGGGCGGGAATATCTACGATCACTTCAGTGCCATCTTCGAGTTTCCCAA
>JAYUWQ010000731.1:0-3355 GCA_043753485.1 bacterium | reverse complement strand
TGCGGAAACCGATCACCGGCTTGCCCGCATTCAGGTATTTCGCGATAGGCGATATTTGGTCGAAGGGAAGCTGGCGGAACCGGGAACCGATGATCATCAGGTCGGCCGAGCCCAACAGGTGGGTGCCGGGGATGTTCTTCTGATAGTTGGGGTCGATGTATCCGCCGTTGGGATTAATGGCGAAAAGCACGGTGCAGTCGTAGCCATATTTTTGGCTCAGGATCTTCGCCAGCATCGGGCAGGTTTCCTCACTGCGGTATTCCTCATCCCCTGCTACGAGGACAATTTTTTTCCCATGGGCCGTGCCCGGTTTGGCAGGCAGGTGCAGCCAGTCTGCAGCAAAGCCGGAAGTAGTGAAGGCGGTGCACAGGGTCAGGAGGATCGTGTGGTATTTCATGGGTAATCGAAATCAGGGGAAAAATAGCTGGACCGTCCGGACGGGGAGGGTCTTGGTTTCAGGGGAGCAGTGAAAAGCAAAGAGGGCCGGACCGGAGTGATGGCATGGGGAGCGCCCCGACGGCGACCGCAAGCTGAATGAATCGGGGAGATACGCCAAGCAGAAAGCACAAATTGCACAGAGCGGCTTCCCATCAACGAATCCCACCCATTGGGGTATCCAGGGTGCGGGCGGCGGGCCAGGAAAACTCCACCTGCAAAAACTCCTCCAGAGAGTGCGGCGGCACCCTTGGAGGAGTCAAGTTCCTACCGGACCTTGCCCGACTTCATTTGGGCCCAAAGGCGTAGAGGTGGCTCATGGTCATGATGTAAAGGGTGTCATTGGCAAACACCGGAGTGGCGTAAAGGGGGCCGGGAAAATCAATGGTCGAGATTTCCTTCATTTCCTTGCCCGTCTGGAGGATGTGGAGTTCCCCCTCTTCGTTGCCGATATAGAGCTTGTCACCCACGATCATGGTGCTGCCCCAGATGTGGCCTTTGGTGTCGTACACCCAGATTTTTGCGCCGGTCATGGCGTCAAGGCAGTGCACGAGCCCGGAGTAGTCGGCCACATACACGAGATCGTCCTTGATGGAAGGGGTAGAGATGGAGCGGTTGATGCCCTTGTAAGTCCAGAGGGGTTTGCCCTTGGCATCAAGGCAACTCATCATGCCCACGCCCTCACCGTGCTCGGGATCCTGACCGATCTGGGTGTAGATGCGGTCCTTGTAGACAACGGGAGTGGCGATGATCTCGCTGGGACCGTCGTAGTCGGAGTATTTCTTTTTGGCTTCTGGGGTGCCGCGGTATTCCGGCGGGTTGCCGTCATAGCGCCACAATTCAGTCATGATGTCCAGGTCGTCCTCCTTCTTGAAGGTGAGGTCGAAGCCATAGGCAAACCCATCACCACCGCCGAAGATGATTTGTTTTTTGCCGCCGATTTCCGCGAGGGAGGGACTGGACCAGGAACAGTGGAGGCAGCGTTTGCTGACGCCGGAGGCTTCTTCCCCGAGGAGCTTGCCGGTGGCTTTGTCCAGGCAGATGAGGCTGGGCGCTTCGGGTGCGGGGATGTTGGTGTGGGTCCAGTCCACGCCATTGGAAGTGGTGACATAGAGACGGTCTTCGAGGACGAGCACGTTGCTCGAGGTAATGTTATGAGGGAACACCCCGCATTCATCACGCATGTCGAAGGTCCAGATGATGTCGGCATCGTTGTCACCGAGAGCGTCAATTTTGTTTTCCGGGGTGGAGAAGTAGGTGGCCTCGTCCTTGAAGGGGCCATCATTGCCGTTCTTCATGCCATCGGTATCAAGGCAGACCACCTGACAGCGGTTGGTGGTAAGATAGATGCGATTCTTCTCCACGCTGGCCCCGGAGCAGAGGCCGAGGTACTCCCAGTCGGAGACTTTGCCGGTGCCCAGCTTTGGTGAGGCGAACTGCCAGATGAATTGACCGGTTTTTTCATCGAGACAGAGCAGCACCCCGCGGTCACCGGTGTATTTGGTGTCGAAAGGATTCTCGTTGTTGGTGCCCAGAAAAACCTTGCCCTGGGAAACCGTCGGAGTGCCATAGGCCTGGGAGCCGAGACGGGTCACCCATTTGAGGCCTTTGGTGGTGGCCATGTCGACGTCGTCCTTCCCTTTGATTTTTTTGCCGGGATCAATCTCCACCGGCGCATTGCCCGGGGTGACCATGTTACGGGTTCCATTCCCGCCCCAATCAGCCCAGTCCGCCTGGGCGGCAGTGATGCAGGCAGCCAGAGCGGCGAAAGCGATAGTGAGACGGCGGGTGGTCATGGTGGGGGAAGTGGGTTCAGATAAAAAATGAGAATTCGGATGCCGGAGACAGTGTCCCGGCGACGGTTTTATTTATTGGAAGTGACCTTGATATTGTCGACGTAAACGGTCTGCTTGCCCTGGAGGGCAAAGCCAAACAGGCCGGGAGCCCCCTGGGGATGGGCGATCTTGTGGGGCACCTCGATGGTCCAGGCTTCCGGCTCGGGAGCGCCTTTGGCCCAGGCTTTACCCTTGATCACGGCTGAACCATCGGCCGAAAGGTCCACCCGGGTCTTCAGGGTATACCAGGTTTTGGCGGCGACCGGGAAGGGCGCCGCGACTTTGAGCCGTTCCTGATTGGAACTGACTTCAATCTCGTTGGAGTTGCCCTTCAGGGTGATCAGATAACGCTGGTTGATGAGTCCGACTTCAGACTTCATCCGGCGGTTGCCCTCGGTCATCATGTCAGCCTGGACTGTGTAGTTCTTCATTTCGTCGCTGCCAATGAAGGTGGTGGCGCGCTGGAAGAAGACGGGACTGAGGGTCTTGAAGAGGACTTTGTTGCCCTCCAGTTCGCGGACCTCCCATTTGAATCGCCCGCCGATCCAAGGCAGCGGCGGATAGGCGAATTTCACCCCTGGATCGGTGAGGGAATCCTCGTTGGGGATGATGGATTCGAAATCCTGGGAGATGGGCAGGGCGGAGATGATACGGCCGCGGATGACCCCGCTGGCGGTGCCGCTGGTGGCTTTGAAGGCCCCGGCACTTTGCTGGGCGGTGGGCAGGGCGGCCAGCTTGCCATCCGCTCCGAAGGTGGCGTCGAGGGAGGCCTTCACCTTGGCGGTGGGAGGGATGTAGGATTCCCATTTGGCATCGGTGACTTCCCCCGTGGGGTAGCCATTGGCATCAATGCCGCGGATTTTGAAGGCCTGACTCTCCCCCGGATGGAGGATCACTTCCTGCGGCAGGGCCTGCAGCGCGGCGACCGGACCGGGCTGTGTTTTTGGCAGGGTGAACCAATCGCCTTTGCCGGTCACGGCGCCTTTGGCGATGGTGAACGCATAGAGTTTTTTGGCAGTGCAGATGTAGAGTTTGCCATTGGCCACCGAAGGAGGGCCGAGAGCGAATCCGGACAGTTTGATGCG
>JAYUWQ010000730.1:0-8709 GCA_043753485.1 bacterium | reverse complement strand
ACGGTTTCCTCTTCATCGAAGGCCGCCTCAGCCGGTTCTCCAAAATCGGCGGCGAAATGGTCCCCCATGAAATCGTGGAGGAGCATATCACCAAAGCGATGCATCTGGAAGGCGAGTCCGAGCGCCGCATCGCGGTGGTGGGGATTCCCGATGATGAAAAAGGCGAAGCTCTCGTCCTCCTCAGCACCGTCTCGAGCGAAGCGGTGAAACAGGAAATCATCCAGCTCCGCTACACGCTGCTGGAACGCGGCGTTCCCGCCCTGTGGATTCCCAAACGCCTCGTCCGCGTCGAGCAGATCCCCGTTCTCGCCAGCGGCAAACTCGATCTCAAGGGTTGTGAGAGACTGGCCATCGCCCGCGGCGTGGAATAAGCCGCCGGCCAGTTCTGCCTCCTGGGTGATCCAGCGATCCGGCGCCCCGTGGGGACCGGGGATTCCCGGGAGGATCTTCCCGCGCGGCAGTAAATCCAATGTTGCGCTTTTGCGGCTTGAAGATAGTCTCGCCCCAGCCTTTTGCCCAAAAGGCGATCCCATCCAGCGTCACTGCCGGTCCGACCGGTCTTACTTTTTCACGATGAACCCATCCGCCCTCCTCCGCCGCCCGGCTGCGCCCCGTCCTCTCCTTCTCTCCCTCGCCCCGCTGGCCTGCGCTCTCGCGCTGCCGGCCGTGCTTCATGCGCAGGCCCTGCCCGGCCTGATTCCGCCGCCCGCACTGGATGGGCCTTCGTTGGCTCTTCCAACCGGCCCGATTGTCAAATCCGTGGAAATCCGCTTCAAAGGCGATGCCACCGTGGACCGCGAACGTATCCTGTCCAACATGCGCCTGAAGGCCGGCGAGATCTACACCAAGGAAAAAGAAGAACAGGATCTCCGCGCTCTTTATAACACCGGCGATCTGCTTGATGTGCAATTCACCACCACGGAAGTGGCCGGCGGCATCAAACTCACCGTCACCGTCGAAGCCCGGGCCGGCCTCGGCAACATTGAGTTCCTTGGCAACACCGTCTTCACTGCGGACCGCCTGCGGCAGGAAATCGAACTGAAAATCGGTGGTTCGGTGGATGACACCAGCCTGGCCAAGGCCAAGGACGCCATCATCGAAGTCTACAAATCCAAAGGGTATCCCGACGTCACGGTCGATTATTCCATCACCAAGGGTGCCACCCCCGGCTTTTCCCGGGCGGTCTTCTCCATCAACGAAGGCGGACGCGGCATCATCAAGGATGTCATCTTTGAAGGGGCGACCTCCTTTTCCTCCGGCAAGCTCAAGAGCGTCGTGAAGAGCGACAACCGGAACTGGATCAAATTCTGGGACCTCAAACGCCGGGTCGACCGCACCAAGATCGAAGAAGACATCAAGGCGATCGAGGAATTCTATCAAGACGCCGGTTATCTGGATGCCAAGGTGACCAACGTGGTGCCCCAGCGCGTCGATGACAAAAACGTCAATCTGGTCTACAGCATCAGCGAAGGCCCGGTCTACACCGTCGCCGCCGTCACGGTGGCCGGCAACAAGCTCTATCAAACCGCCGACCTGATCCCCGTCTTCCAACTCGAAGCCGGCCAGACCTTCTCCCTCGCGGACATGAAGACCGATCTCGCCACCATCGCGGACTACTATGGTTCGCGTGGTTATGCCGATTCCAAGGTCACCCCGCGCATCGACAAACAAGCCGGCAGCCAGTTGGGCATCACTTACGCCATCGAGGAAGGCAACCAGTTCAAGGTCGGCAAAATCAGCATCTCCGGGAACCAGAAGACCAAGGAGGAAGTGGTCCGCCGCGAGCTGACGATTGCGCCCACGGATGAATACAACACTATCAAAATCCGGAAGTCCCAGTCCCGCCTGATGAACCTCGACTACTTCGAGGGAGTGGACTTCATGCCGGTCTCGTCCGACCTCGGTCCTGATTACAAGGACATCAACATCGACCTCAAGGAAAAGCCCACCGGCTCGGTCCAATTCGGGGCGGGTTTCAGTTCCATCGACAATCTGGTCGGCTTCGTGGAAGTCAGCCAGAAGAATTTCGATATCGCCAACTGGCCCTCCTTCACCGGAGCCGGCCAGCGTTTCCGCCTCGGCCTCAAGGCCGGCACGGAACGCAAGGACTTCATCATGAGCCTGACCGAGCCCTACTTCCTCGGGCAGCGCCTCTCCCTCGGCGGGGACCTCTTCTACACGGAGAAAAACTACCTGAGTGATTATTACGACGAGCGCGACGTCGGCGGCAGCATCAACCTGCGCAAACCGCTGGGCGACAACACCGATCTGCGCCTGACCTACACCCTGCAACAGGTGGAGATCTACGATATCGATGAGGATGCTTCCGAATACATCAAATCCCAGGAAGGCGACTACCTGCAGAGCCGGCTCGGGGCAGCGTGGGTTTTTGACAACCGAGACAGCTTCCAGATGCCTAGCAAGGGTCACAAAATCAGCGTGGAAGGCAATCTCAGCGGCAGCTTCCTCGGTGGGGATGTGGACACCGTGAGCCTCAGCCTCTCCGGTCAGAAGTATTGGAAAATGCCCTTCGACACCATCTTCAGCCTGCAGGGTGAAGTTGCCTCGGTGGACACCACCGGAGACGGTGACAGCGTGCCGATCTTTGAACGACAGTTCCTCGGCGGTGCCAACAACCTGCGCGGCTTTGAATACCGCGATGTCGGACCGAAGGATGAAAACGGCGAACCGATCGGGGGCAATACCCTCGGATGGATCACCGCCGAACTCACCTTCCCCATCGTGGCCAAAATCCGGGGTGCCGTCTTTGCGGACGCCGGTTTCGTGAATCCTGACTCCTGGGATTACTCCAGCTCCGACTACAATGCCGACATCGGCCTTGGCGTCCGGGTCAATCTGCCCCTCGTTGGTCCAGTCAAAATTGACTACGGTATCCCGATCACCAGCGACGAATTCAACGACGACGGAGGTCAGTTCCAGTTCAGCGTGGACTACAAGTTCTAACCGGAACCAGGTTTCCCCCACAGCCGCTTCCGCAAGGGAGCGGCTGTTTTGTTGTGAAAAGAGGCCGGCTTCTAGCGGGGCGCAAACCGGCGGGAAAATGGCCCGTCACAACTGGCGCCTCACATCCACGCATCCAGCAGCGCTGCCACGTGGGATAAATCGCCTACCGTAATGTCCGGGCGGGACTCGGCGATCACTTCCGGAAACTCATACCCGGTCAGTACCGCAATGGACCGGATCCCCGCCGCCTGCGCCGCATGAACGTCATGCCGCATGTCACCGATCATCACGGTGCGGGCCGGCTCCAGCCGATGCTCCTCCAGAATCCCGGAAATGCGCTTGGTCTTGTCCCTCACCCCGGCATAAATCACTTCAAAAAAGCGGGTCAGCCCGAGGTTGGCCGCTTGCGACTCCACCGCCTCGGGAGGGGCGGAGCTGAGCACAAACATCCGGCATCCCTGCCGGGCACAGCGTTCCAGAAAGGGCAGGGCGTGGGGAATCAGCGTCACCGGCGCGGTGCTCGCGGCCATCGCCGGACGGAAGATCAATTCCAGTTCCTCGATCCCGACGCCCGGCAGGATGCGCTCATAAAATCCCGTGAAGGGCAGGGAAAACTGACGGCGGAACTGCTCGCGGTCCATCAAGGGCAGTCCGTAGCGCGTCAGCACCGCATTGGTCGCCTCGACCACCGGCGGCAGGTCATCCACCACCGTGCCCGACCAATCAAATATCATGTTGCGCATGGCGCGCCGTCGTCCCCCGGTCCTGCAAAAGCAACCTGAAACCGTAGCTTGCACCGCCGCCGCAACCTCAGCACCTTGAGGCTTCCATGTCTCTCCGCGCCCTTCTCTCCGCCCCGGCATGGCCCCGCCTCCGGCAACACGGCGCCCGCTATCTCTGGCTCGGTCTCTTCATGGGGGCGGCCATCTTCGTCTCCCTGAAAACCGGCGAACACTATCCGTTCTCCCACTTCCCCATGTACGGGAATCCCAATCCCAAACCGGTCGATTATTATTTCCTCACCGATGCCACCGGCCAGCCGCTGCCCGTGGTCGACCTTACCGGGGACACCGCCCCCAAGTTGAAAAAACGGCTCAATACGGAACTCAACGAGTGGGGGTTCGCCAACGACACCCGCATCAAATCCGGGATCCCCCCCGACGTCAGGGCCCGCCTCACCAAGGAAGTCCTCGACAGCTTTGTCGCCCAGTCGAAACACCGCGGCACCCCGCTCCCCGCCCGCGTCCAGCTCTGGCGGGGCGAAATCCACGCCGGTCCGGACGGCTACCACGAAACCTTTGTGAAGGAGGCGGAGAACTAGCATGACCTCCCTGATCCGCGAAACCCGCACCCACGGGCTGAAGGAAGCCCTCCTCGGCGGCACCGGCCTGCGTGATGTTGGCCGTCTCGAAGGGTTTTTCCTCCGCTTCCTCTTCGCTGTCGTGGTCTGGCGCAGCTTGGAATTTTACCCTGCCTACCCGACCGCGCCGAAACCCGTCGGCCTCGCCGCCTGGCCCGCCCTTTGGGAATGGCTCGGCTGGGAAATCACCCGCCTCTCCGATCCTGCTTTCTGGGCCCAGTGCCTGACCTGGGTCAAGGCCGCCCTCGTTTTTTACGTGCTGGGTTTCGGCCTGCCACTGGCCCTGCCGGTCATCACCGTCGTCCACATCGCCATCCGCACGCTGAACAATTCCCAGGGCGCGGCGCACCACGGATTCCAGATGGTGAGCCTCGCCCTGCTCACCCAGACGCTCGTGGTCTGGTTCCTCGCCGCCGTGCGCGGCTGGTATTTTGTCAGGAAAAACGGCTTCCCGCGCTGGGCCGCCCCGGGCAACTGGACCTGGCTCTGGGTGTACACCATCGCCATCGCTGCCGCCAGCTACATCATCTCGGTCTGTTCCAAGCTGGATGAATCCAAGGGCCAGTGGTTGAAAAACTCTCCTTACGTGGCCACCCAGATCGTCAAAACCCACCGGCAAAACTACTACAACAGCCTCGACCCTCAATTCATCCAAGGCGTCCAGCCCGCCACTGCCCCGGTCGCCGATCCTGCCACCGACCGCTACCGCCATCCCATTCCTCCTTCAGCGGATTGGCTGGGCCGCCACCCTGATCTCGCCCGCCTCATCTTCGGGGCCGGATTTTTCCTCGAACTTCTCGTCTTCCTCGCCGTCCTCGACCGCCGGGCCGCGCTGCTCTTCGGCCTCGGCCTCGTGAGTCTTCACGGCTCCATCGCCTGGCTGATGGAACTCTCTTTCCCCTTCAACGAGCGCACCGTCGGCATCTTCTTTGTCAATGCCGCCGGCTGGCTCATCCTCATGGCCAAGGACCCCGCGTGGAGGCCCTCGCGGAAAGTCTGGCTGGGTTGCCTGCTGGGCGCCACCGCACTGCTGGCCGCGCATCTAGCCACCGCCACTTCGGAAAGCACCCTCGCCCATTTCCTCGACCTCGCCCACCACCCCGCCGCCATCATTCCTGGCCTGTTCAACTGGCCGGTCGCCATAAAATGGGCCGTGGTCCTCGCCACCCAGACGTTGCTGGTGGCCGCGGTGTGGGTTTCCGTAAAGTCCGTCCTCCGGAAATCCGCCTGACAAAAAATAGGTCCTATAAGCCCTATAAGTCATATAGGACCTATTTTTCCCCGCCCCCCCGGCTCCCCCGGCCCCCGGGCAGAAATCGCGCCCTCAATTCTCCCCTTTCCCCGTCCCCTCAAGCCGGTAGCCTGCGCGCTCCCTTTTCCCCGATCCCATGAGCGCTCCCGCCCCCAACTACAAGGACACCGTCCACCTGCCGAAAACCGACTTTCCCATGAAGGCGGACCTGATCCTGCGCGAGCCTGTCCGTCTCGCCGCCTGGGAAAGCAACGGTCTCTATCAAAAAATCCAAGCCCGCCGCCAGGCCCAGGGTGCCCCGCGGTTCCTGCTCCACGATGGCCCGCCTTTCGCCAATGGCGACGTCCATATGGGCACCGCCCTTAACAAAGTCATCAAGGACCTTGTGCTCAAATCGAAGACCATGGCCGGCTTCGAGACGCCTTACATCCCCGGCTGGGACTGCCATGGCCTGCCCATCGAATTCAAAGTCGTCAAGGAAGCCCGCGGCCTCAGCGCTCCGGAAATCCGCCGCCGCTCCGAGGAATTTGCCCGCAAGTGGATCGACATCCAAAAGGCCTCCTTCCGCCGCCTCGGCGTGCTGGGGGACTGGGACCATCCCTACCTGACCCTCACGGCCGGCTACGAGGCCACCGTGATGCGTTTTTTCGCCACCGCCGTGGACAAGGATCTCGTCTACCGCAGCCAGCGTCCCGTCCAGTGGAGCTACGGCGCCAAAACCGCCCTCGCCGAAGCTGAAGTCGAATACCAGGAAAAGACCTCGCCGGCCATCTTTGTGAAGTTCAAAGCCACCACCGGCCCCGTCGCTGAAGCCGGTGGTTCGTTTGTGATCTGGACCACCACCCCGTGGACCCTGCCCGCCAACCTCGGCATCATGGTCAGCCCCGGTTTCACCTACGTTCTCGGAAATTTCACGAATGCTGAAGGGGTCGAAGAAACCCTCGTGATCGCCTCCGCCCTCGTGGAGTCCTTCACCCAGAAAACCGGCTTCGTCCTCGACCCCGCCAGCGCCAAAGACGTGTTGGGCTCCGCCCTCGCCGGCTCCATCGCCTGGCATCCGTTCCTCGACCGCGAAAGCCGCGTCATCGCCACCAGTTTTGTCACCGATGACACCGGCACCGGCCAGGTCCACACCGCCCCCGGCCATGGCATGGAAGATTACATCGCCGGCCGCGAAAATGGCCTTGGCCTGCTCTCTCCTGTCGATGACGACGGCAATTTCACTGACGAAGTAGGGCTGCCAGACCTGGTAGGGAAGAACGTCTTCGCCGCCAACGAACCCATCATCGCCCTGCTCACCGCCAGCGGCCACCTGCTCGGCCGCGAGAAATACGTGCACCAATATCCGCACTGCTGGCGCAGCAAGCTGCCCATCATCTTCCGCTCCGTCCCGCAATATTTCCTCAAAATCGACGCCGTCCGCCAGCAGGCCCTGACGGAAATCGACACCACCCAGTGGCTGCCGCCCTGGGGACGGAACCGCATCTACGGCACCGTGGAAAGCCGCCCCGACTGGTGCATCAGCCGCCAGCGCACCTGGGGGGTGCCGCTCCCGGTCTTCTACAAGGAAGATGGCGAAGCCGTCCTCGACTCCGCCGTCGCCCGCAAGGTCGCCGACCTCGTGGAACAGCACGGCACCAATGTCTGGTTTGAAAAAACCGACGCTGAACTCTGCGCCCTGCTCGGCCTTCCTGACACCTGGACCAAGGGCAAGGACACCCTGGATGTCTGGATCGATTCCGGCTGCAGCAGCATCGCCGTCACCGAAGCCCGTCCGGAATATGCCGGGAACGAAGGCATCGCCGATCTTTACATCGAAGCCACCGACCAGCACCGCGGGTGGTTCCAGAGCAGCCTGATGTGTTCCGTGATTCACCGCGGCAAGGCTCCCTACAAGGCGGTGATGACCCACGGTTTTGTCACCGACACCAGCGGCGCCAAGATCTCCAAGTCCGGCGACAAACCGATCAACGCCGAACACTATTATAACAAATACGGGGCCGACCTCGTCCGCCTGTGGGTCAGCAGCGTGGACTGGACCCACGACGTGCCCTTCTCCGACAAACTCTTCGAACAGAACGGCGAAGTTTACCGCCGCTTCCGCAATACCCTGCGCATCCTTCTCGCCAACCTCGGCGGGTTCGAGGCTGGCACCCAATCGGTCCATAACGACCAATTGACGGTGCTCGACCGCTGGATTCTCGAGCGCCTGCACGCCGTCACCACCGAGTGCCTGAATGCCTATGCCGTCTATGATTTCCGCAAGGTTTTCATCACGCTGAACCAATTCTGTGCCGTCGATCTGAGCGCGCTCTACGTCGATATCTCCAAGGACCGGATGTATTGCGATGCCCTCGACAGCCCGCGCCGCCGCAGTGCCCAGACCGCAATGCACCGCGTGCTGGACAGCCTGTGCCGCCTCCTCGCCCCCATCCTTGCCTTCACCGCGGATGAGGCTTGGGAATTCGCCGGCCACCAGGACAGCATCCACGAGCACGACTTCCCGATCCCCGATCCTGCCTTCGCCGGCAGCACCGCCACCCATCAGATTGCCGAGCTGCAAAAGCTCCGCGATGTCCTGATGCTGGAAGTGGACAAAGCCCGCAAGGAAAAGCTGATCGGCAGCAACCTCGAGGCCTCGGCCATCCTGGAAGTGCCCGCCTGCAGTGCTGCCGCCGCAGCCCTTGCCCAGCGCAGCGATGCCGAGGAATTTTTCATCCTCAGCGATCTCCAGATCCAGGAAACCGCCACCGCCGCACCCGTCGCCAGAGTCACCCGCACCAGCTACAAAAAGTGCCTCCGCTGCTGGCGGCACCTCCCCGGCATCGGACAAAACACCGCGCACCCCGACCTCTGCGTCCGCTGTGCCGGAGTGCTGGCCTAACAGCAGTGCGCCTTCCCCTCATGCTCCTTGCCATCATGGCAGGCCGGGCAGACGCCGAAGAATTCCAGCTCATGGTAAACGTGATGATACCCTGACTGCTTCTCCAGCTTCCGTTCGAGGGTGCGCACCGGGCATTCGATCTCAATCTCTGCGATCTGGCCGCAGCCGGTGCACACGAGGTAATCGTGATGCAGCCCGTGCTGCACCAGTATAAAATACGTGGACCGGTCGTGCAGCCCCAGCCGCCGC
>JAYUWQ010000729.1:0-3357 GCA_043753485.1 bacterium | reverse complement strand
GGGGGCGTGGCACTGCAGGGCCACGCGCCCGGCGTGCCCGGCGCGCGCCGGGGGGGCCAGACCCAACAGGCGGCAGGTGGTGGAGTTCCGGCCATCTGCGGCGATGAAGGTTTGGGCGGTCAGCGAGGTGGATGCGGTCGCGAGCGACCAGCCGGTGGCCTGACGTTGGATGGCGGTGAGGGGAGCCCCGGAGAAAAGTGTGACCCCGGCGGCGAGGGCCGCTTGCAGCATCACGGCGTCGAAGGATTCCCGGGTCACCGCCCGTTCGGCTCCCGCCGGCAGGGGGATTTCAAGAGCCTGTCCCTTTTGGTTGACGAGACGGACGGTGTGGAGTTCGGCATGGTCGAGGGCGCGCAGGGCGGAGGCGGTGCCGAGGGATTCGAGGACGGGCCAGACCCCGGGATTGAGGCAATCGCCGCAGACCTTGTGCCGGGGAAAGGGAGCGCGCTCTATCAGGGCGACCCGCCACCCGGAACGGGTGGCGGCCAGAGCGCCGGCCGCCCCGGCAGGACCGGCCCCGCAGATGGCGAGATCGAAGGTATCAGGCATGGAGGCGGTGGAACTACGCGCTGCGGTAGCCGTAGGTCCGCCCGAGTTCGAGGCATTCTGCGAGGGGGCGCAACCCCAGGGAGGGGGTGGGGTCGGCAAGGCAGGCGGCTGCGGCACACACTCCCAGTCGCAGGCCTTCGGCGGTGGGCCAGTTTTCATGCAGGGCGTAGACCCAGCCCGCCGCGAAGGCATCACCGGCCCCGGTGGCTCCTTTGATGTAGCCGGAGGGCAGGACGACGGAGGATTGCCTGACACATCCGGCGGCGGTGGCGGAGACGGCTCCTTCGACCGCATGGATCGTGACACTGTGGCGGACCCCGGCCCCGAGGAGGTCCCGGGCCGCCAGTTCCATGGCTGCGAGGTCGGGCTGGCCGTTGGCGTGGCGCAGGGAGCGCCCGACGAGTTGCCCGGCTTCCAGTTCGTTCAGAATAAAGTGATCGATCCAGGGCAGGGTACTGCGGGTGCCGGCGATGAGGCCGGGATCGGCGATGCTAACCATATCGACCACCGTAATGAAGCCATGGTGAACCGCGTTTTCGAGGAGATGCGAGGCGGCGCTGCGCCCGTCCGGCCCGGTGGCGTCGAGGGAATCCAGCAGCATGAGGTAACCCAGGTAGAACAGACGGGATTGGCTGGAGGTGAGATCGAGGTCGGCTGCTGTCAGCCTGGCATTGGCTCCGCGATGATGGAAAAAGGTGCGGCGGCCGGTGGCAATGGAGGTGAAGGCATCGGTGTAGCTGGTGCTCAGATCATCACGTTGGGTTAGTTGGGAGGTGTTGATGTGATGGCGGTGGCAGTCTTCGAGGATCCAGGCTCCGGCGGCGTCCTTGCCCAACAAGCCGGCCGCTTCGAGCGGAAACGGAGCTCCGAGGCGGGCGAGGTCGATCAGAAGATTGTAGGCCCCGCCACCGTTGCTGGTTTGCTCGGAATGGATGGTGGCCAGCATTTCCTCGGCAGGCCAGGCATCGATGAGCTTGACGTGGTCGATTATGAAATTCCCGTCGGCGAGGACACCGGAGCGGAGGGCAGGGGAGTTGGAGGAAGTCATGGCGCAGCCTGACAGGCCAGGCGGAATCGTGCAAGGAGGGGAAGGGGCGGGCGGTTGAACCCGTCAAAAAGGAGGTGGGGCGGGTGTCGACTTAAGGAATGAGACTCAGTCTCATAATTTCTCTTGCGGCAGACTTGATTGAATGGGAGTGGCTCTTTGTGCAAAGCCTGCCCACCCATTTCCTGGAATCCGAACGCCGTCTGTCAAGGTGGCGGCATGATGCGGCTCGTCTGGCGGCTGAATTGCTCGGTGTGGTTTCACCGGCCGCGGCAGACGGGGTTCTGGATTTGCGTTCGGTGCTGTTGGATGCCCGGGTGACGGCTGGGGAAGTGCTTCGGGTGTTTCTGGCGGCCCGGAACCAGCTGGAGCAAGAACATTATCTGCTGTTTTACCGGCTCCGGCGGGTGCTGGAGCCAGCCCTCGGTGTGGAGGTATCCGTGGCGAACCGGTCAGAAGAACGCCGGGCGGTGGACTTCCGCTGGCGGAATGCCCCTCAGTTGATCCGCGCCCTCCAGCGCGAGCGCTTTGAGCAGGATCTGGAAATCGCTTCCCCGGAGGAAGTGGAGGTGCGGATCGTGTGGCGGTTTTGACCCGGCAGCCCTGATCGAAAGGGGCGGTGCAAAAAACCGCCCGGAAAGGAAAACCTCTCCGGGCGGCCACCATGGCGATGCCGAAGCCAAACGGCACCTGATTTGCGTAAGCAAAGGATAGGCAATCAGCCCCGGCTAGAGGGTCTCCTGCCAGGGCACGGCGACGAAGTTGCCGGCGGTGAGTTGGTCAAACGGACCCATTTGATTCATGCGGCGGAGTTCCTTGGTAGTGGTGTTGAACTCCTGGGCAATGCTCTCCATGGTATCGCGCCCGGTGACCCGGTAGGCGATGCGGGCGGAGCCGGCCGGGGCTGGCGATGCTGACGGGGCAAGGGAATCTTCGGGATTGCTTTCCTCCGTGACGTCCGACTGGTAGGCGGTGGCACGGGTCTGGGGGATGGCATCCAGCACCTCGTCGGTGGTTCCGCGGGAAGCGACTTGCACGCCGGGAACGTTGAGGCGTTGATTTACGGAGAGCCGGTTAGGGTTCACGGTGCGGTTCGCCTTGGTGAGGGCGGCAACCGAGACGCGGCACTGGCGGGCAATGGATGAAAAAGTATCCCCATTTTTCACCACATGATAATAGGTGCCCTGAGTGGCCGGAGGATTGACCGGAGGCGCGGAGCGCCGGGCAGGGGGCTCTTCCCGGGACTGCCGGGGCGGCGGTGTGAGGTCCACGGTGTGCTCCTGATCGGCCGGGGTGCGGACCGGGGGGGCGGCACTGCCGGGGACGATGAGCTTTTGTCCCTGGTGCAGTTCCGGGGAATCCAATCCATTCATCTCGGCGAGTTCGCCTACGGAGATGCCGCTGCGGCGGGCGAGCGCGGTCAGGGTATCGCCGGACTGAACCCGATAAGTCGTGATCGAGGCGGAAGAAGACCGTTTGACGGGTTTGTTGGCCGTCAGCTGGGCGCTCTCCACCGGGGCTTTCCGGCTGCTGCGAGCGGTCGTGGGTTTGTCAGGGCTGGCAGGGGCCTTTTGGACGGGGTGGCCTGGAGAGGCCTTCAAGGCCGAAGTCTTTGCGGTGGACGGGAGGGTCAACGTCTGTCCCTTCACAATCACCCCCGGATTGACTCCGGGATTTGCCTTCTGGAGGCTGCCGACTGACAGGTTATACTTCTTGGCGATCGCGATGAAAGTATCACCGCCGCGGACGGTGTGGCCCGCTGC
>JAYUWQ010000728.1:0-3360 GCA_043753485.1 bacterium | reverse complement strand
GCACCCCCGCCGACCAGGCCGCGCCTGCCCACGCCACCCTCCAGACGCAGGAATACCTCGACGCGCTGTGGAAAGCTGCCCAGCCATAACCGTATCCCACGTGCTGCCCTTCCGGGTTAAAACCACATGCGCTCCATTTTCTTCATAATGACATTCCTCTCCAGTATCCTCCGGGTCTTTAGTGCCGAGCCAGCCACGCCACCTTACAAGGCAGCGGACATCTATCGGGACATGAGAGCGATGGTCCTGAAACTCAAGCCCGCTGATATTGGCGAGAAGGATGACTCGAAGGTTCTCGCGGTCGTGATGGACACAGGATTCCCGGAGGCAGCATTTACTTTGATTGCCACGATTGATGGCTCAGCCAGCCTGTATTTCAGCAACGGAGGGGGCATCATCGGAGGCGGAGGCCAGCACGAGGGTGCAGTGGCCGCGAAAGCGCTTGTCACCGAAGCATCCAAGTATGTTGGGAAAATGACAGCGACGAAGCAGACTCCTCTCGTCATGCCCGGCATGACGACTTTCTACGTGGTCACCGGCAAGGGCATCATGACCGTCACCGCCAAGGAAGTTGATTTCGGAGAAGGACAACATGCGGTTTCGCCGCTGTTCCACAAAGCCCACGAGTTGATTACTACAATTCGCGCCATTGATGAGGCACGATCCAAGAAATCGACTACCCAATAACGAGCGGACACGGCTGACCACCGGTGGCCACATTATTTTCCAGGCTTTTTTGACTCAATAGCCCTGTAACCGAGGCTCATCCCCGCCTTGGCGGCGTCTGTATTCTAACGTCACGGCTTACCCTCCATCCCCAGAGCCTGGGCCATGAAGGCGTAGGCGTCGGCGGTTTCTTCGAGGGCTTTGAGGGTGGGCTTGCCGGCGCCGTGACCGGCGCGGCGGTCGACGCGCAGGAGGATGGGGGCGGGGCCGGCCTGGAGGCGTTGCAGCTCGGCGGTGTATTTGAAGCTGTGGGCGGGGAAGACGCGGTCGTCGTGGTCGCCGGTCATGACCATGGTGGCAGGATAGGCGACGCCGGGCTTGAGGGTGTGCAGCGGGCTGTAGGCGCGGAGCATGGGGAAGTCGGAGGCTTCATCAGGGCTGCCGTATTCCTCCTGCCAGGCCCAGCCGATGGTGAACTTGTGAAAGCGCAGCATGTCCATGACGCCGACCTGCGGGATGGCGCAGGCGAAGAGGTCGGGGCGCTGATTGATCACGGCGCCGACCAGCAGCCCGCCATTGCTGCCACCCATCAGGGCGAGGCGCGAGGGCCGGGTCCACTTTTCCCTCACCAGAAACTCCGCAGCGCCGATGCAGTCGTCGAAGACGTTCTGCTTCCTGTTTTTCATGCCGGCCTCATGCCAGGCCTGGCCGTATTCGCCGCCGCCCCGGAGATTCATCTGGGCATAGATGCCGCCCATTTCCAGCCACGCAAGGCGGCTGGGCGAGAAGGCGGGCGTGAGGGAGATATTGAACCCTCCATAACCGTAGAGTAGTACGGGATTGTTGCCGTCCTTCACGAGGCCTTTTTTGTGGAAGAGGAAGATGGGGACCCGGGTGCCGTCCTTGCTGTTGAAGAAGACCTGACTGACTTCCACTCCGGCGGCATCGAAGTCGATCTCCGTGCGCTGGTGCACCGTGCTCTGCCCGGTGCGGGTGTCGTAGCGGTAGTTGGTGCCGGGGGTATCGAATCCGGTGACGGTGTAGAAGGTTTCCTGGTCCTGCTGCTTCCCGCCGAAGCCACCCGCGGATCCGAAGTTAGGCAGGGGAATCTTTGATTGCTCCTTGCCGGCCGCATCATAGACGGTGACCTCGTCATGGGCATCGGTCATGCGTTCGATGATCCATTGCCCGCCCACCAAATGCGCCCCGGTGATGACCCGGGGCGACTCCGGGATGATGGTGCGCCATTGATCGGGGGCGGGATTGGCGAGGTCCAAAGTGATGACCCGTTTGTTGGGCGCGCTATGGGTCGTGAGGAAGTAGAAGAGGCTGCCATCGTTCCCGGCGAGGGAATAATCCGCATCGAACTTCGGCAGCAGTTCCACCACGGGGGCGGCCGGTCCGGCGCTGAGGTCGCGGTAGAACAGGGCGTTCTCGTCCTTGGTGCCGAGGGTGATGTGGATGATGAGATACTTCCCATCCTCGGTCTCGCCGCCATGCAGGCCCCACTTCGGCTGATCCGGCCGCTCATACACGAGGGTGTCCTTTTCCTGGGGCTCGCCGAGACGGTGGAAGTAGAGCTTCTGATTGAGATTCTGTTCCTTGAGTTCCTGGCCTTTTTCCGGTGCGGCATAACGGGAATAATAAAATCCGTCGCCCTTCACGGACCACGAGGCCCCGCTGAACTTCACCCACTGGATATCGTCCGCCAGATCCTTGCCGGTGGCGACGTCGCGCACTTTCCAATGCTCCCAGTCGCTGCCCGCCTCGGACAGGCCATAGGCCATCAGCTTGCCATCCTCGGTGATGTCATAACCAGTCAAGGCGATGGTGCCGTCCTTCGAGAGAGTATTGGGGTCCAGCAGCACCTGCTCTTTGGCCCCCGGTTTATCCTCCCGCCAATAGGAGACCGCCTGCCCCTGGAGGCCGGACTTCCGGGCATAAAAGAGACGTCCCGCGACTTTGTGAGGCACGCCGTGTTTGTCGTAATCCTGGAGTTGTTTCAACCGGTCCAGCAGGGCGGTCCGCCGGGGCAGCTTGCTGAGGAAATCTTCGGTGAGCTTCGCTTGGGCATCCACCCACGCCACGGTCTCCGGGCTATCGAGGTCCTCCATCCAACGATAGGGATCAGCCACGGTGATGCCATGGAGCAAGTCCGAGGTATCGGCACGACGGGGAGTGGGATAGGACAGGGGAGCAGAAAGAGCAGGAACCATGGCGAGCAGCACAACAGAAAAGGAGAGGACGAGGGATTTCATGGAAAAAGGGTTGGGGTGAACCGGACCCACTCCCTTGAATCTGCTCTGAAGCCGGGGAATCCCCCCGGTTTCAGGGCTCGATTGTCAGGCGGGCCAAAGTCCGTCTGCCGCATCAGTGGCGGACAGAGTGGAGAACCACAAACGCAAAGAACCCCCTGCAGGCGGGCCGGGAGGGTGGCTATCGTTCCCTGCCCCGGAACCCCGCAGCAGAAAGGCCCCCCATTTGCATGGAGGGCCTTGATGGAGTGGCCGGATGAAGCGTCCTGGAGGAACGCCGGCAGGAGGCTTACGGTTTGAAGGCGGCGTTTTCCTTGTCACCGCCGCTGAGGATGTAGGCGGTAAGATCGAGGATTTCCTCCTTCTTCAGCATCATCAGCAGCATCGGCGGCATGGGGGAGACCTTGCTGGCTTCGATGCTTTTCACTTCCTTGCGGTC
>JAYUWQ010000727.1:0-3366 GCA_043753485.1 bacterium | reverse complement strand
GACTCCGACTTCCTCACCCTGATGCGCGCCTACGACTTCGCCAAGGCGAACGCCTTCAGTTTTGACCGCTGCCGCGCCCACGGCATCAACGCCCAGGTCGCCCGCCAGGTGGAGCAGACCTGCCAGCAGATCCTGCACGCCGCCGGCCAGCAGCGACTCCACGACCGCCACGCTACCGCCGCCTCTTCCCCTGACAAAAACGACGAAGCCCTGCGGCGCTGCCTCATGGCCGGTTTCGTCGATCAGCTGGTCAAACGCCGCGAACCCGGCCAGCCCGCCTGCGACCTGACCGGTCAGCGCCAAGGCCAGCTCGTGCGCGAAAGCGTGGTCCAGGACGCCGCCTTTTTTGTCGCCGCCAACCTGCGCGACATGCCCTCCCGCGGCTCCACGCCCCTGACCCTGCTCAGCCTCGCCACCGCCGTGGAGCCCGGGTGGATCGCCGAAATGTTTCCCCAACATCTCAGCACCGCCATCGAGCACTGCTTCGATGCCAAAAATAAACGCGTCGCCGCCATGAAACTGGTGCGCTATCACGATCTCGTGATCGAACAGACCGCGCAGCAACGTGACCTCGACCCCGCAGCCAGCGGCCGCTGCCTCGCCGAAGCCTACCGCACCGGAGCCTTTGACCTGCCCCTGCTGGATCATCGGCTGAAACAATTCATCGCCCGGGTCAACCTCCTCCACACCACGGTCCCCGAGCTGGAGTTTGCCCCCTTGGATGAAGCCGCCATCACCGCCTGTCTCGCCCGCGTCTTCACCGGCCTCTCCCTCGTCAAAGAAGCCCTGGCCGCTCCCCTCACCGCCGCCTTCCATCGGCATCTGGAAAAAGGCCAGGCCAGTTGGCTGGATGAACTGGTGCCCCTCTCCCTCCCATGGCCCGACAACGGCACCCTGAAAATCTCCTACACCGGCGGCGAGCCCGAAGCCCAGGCCAAACTCCAGGAATGTTTCGCCCTCAAAGCCCACCCCACCCTCTGCGAAGGCCGCCTTCCCGTCCTCCTCACCCTGTGCACCCCCGACGGCAAACGCCTCGCCACCACCACCGACTGGCCCACCTTCCTCACCCGCGAATGGCCCAAACACCGCGCCACCACCGCCAAAAAATTCCCCGGCCATCTATGGCGGTAACTCAACCACCACAGCATTCCATCTGTTATTCGTCCCGGGCGTCGCGGGCTGCCGCCTGCAAAAGTGGATTAGGCGAATCCACCAGAAGCTTTAATTCGCTTTTCGTGGCCCGCATTCGGAAAAAAACCCTGCTCCAACTCGAAGCAACCCGCATGTCTTCCGGCGGATGTGCCAGTAACCTTTGCACGAAATCCGGAAGCAGTGGTCGGTTAACTTGGCCAAGTTCCGCGAGCAGCCCCAGGGTTTCCATCCCCGGTGGCGGATCATCCAGGCAAAATGCCACGATCGGCTTGGCGTGGGAGACGATTTTCTGCCGCACTTGGGCAAGCAACACCGCATCATCAGGAAAGGTGTCGTTTGGAAGTCCGGCCCAGACGACCAGTCGCAGGATCTTTTTATGGATTTCCGCCGGCGGTCTTGATTGCCGGCCTGCAAGAACCTTTTCTAGCTTGCCGGAGCCGAGATCGAGATCGGCAAGTGTATCGGCAATTTGTTTCAAGCCCTCTGTGACGCTGAACTGCTGGGTTTGGTCTTTGCGGGCCAAAGCAATCAGCTCCGGAATAAATTCGACGGCGGTAAGGTTTCTGCAGACATATCCATAGTTGATTCCTCTGGGTCCAGATTCCTTTTCGATGGAACGAAAAGCGGCCCTTATTTTATCCCCCATGGGATCCGGACTGATCAAATCATCGGGCGCAAGCGTCAGGGGAATCGAAAGGTTTCGGGTAAATGGGACGGTCTCCGTGAAGCCTTCATGGAGAGATTGCTCAAACCCAATCTCCCGGGTCGTCCGATAATGAATCTCGAGCTTGCCTGAATCTTCCCTTACCGGCGAAAAACGCACATTCCAACTGGCCAGTGTTTCGCTGTCGCGGGAGGTTGGGGCGATATGGAGTTCAAGCGACTGCCCGCGGCGTAACGGAAATTCAATAATCCCGGATCCTGAAGTCCGGGGACCGTTGTTGTATCCGAGGCTGACGTCGTTCACTGGATGCCCCTTGGTGTCCGTGAGTTGAATGGTGACATTGGTTCCATTACGCCAATTGAAGCAAAACAGGGCGCCAGCAGAAAGGCTGACCGCCACGGCCAAAATGCGGGGATTCCACTGGCCTTTTGGCCGGTAAAAATAGCAGGCGATCACTCCCGCAATGCTAACGGCGAGAATCGGCAGAAGGTAAATGATTTGGAGGCCGCCCCATCCTGCGTCGGGACCGCGCAATCCGACAAGCCAGACTATTGGCTTAAGAATGAGCCAGGATACCGTGGCGAAGGAAACCAATGTTGGAACCCAAATCAGAGCCGCCCAGTGACATCGCCTGAAATAGATAGATAGCATGAGGCCGAGAAGCATGCCCAATGGCAAGGCCGGGAAATATTCAGATAGGATTCCGGCGTTCATTTTGTGCGTCAATAAGTGGAAAGCGGGAAAGGCTGATCGATTAGGCTGCCGGCGACGCGATGGCGGCTGAGAAGCGGAAGCTGGCCGTTGGGGCATTCGGCGAGCGGTTTTTTAGACTCATGGAATGCCTGACTGAAAGCGCAAGGCTTTACCTTTGGGCCGCTGGAGGATCAAGGCGCGATGATCCGCGACCCCACTCCGGCTCCCTGCCATCAGTAGGGCACGACCGTCAAATCCGGCACGCGGCTGAATTCGTCCACATTGTTGGTGACCACTCCCATGCCGTGGACCAGCGCGGTGGCGGCGATCCACAGATCATTGGTGCCGATCAGTTGTCCTTTGGCCGCGAGCGCCCGGTAGATTTCGCCATACTGCCATGAGATGTCGCTGGACCAGGGGAGAATCGGGTAGGGTCGGCACAACCGCTCCCCATCCCGTTTCGGGCTCGCCGATTGGCCGCAGGTCAGCTCGCCCGCCACCGTGAACGTGATGTGGAAAGTCTCCTGCGCGCGGCTGGCAAAAAAGCGGTCAATAGTGGCCGTTTGGCCGCGCCTGGCTTCCCGTTCGGCGACGATGATGAAGTTGGTAGCGAGAATCAGGCCCATGGATCATCGGGGATTGAGTCATGTTTTGCGGCATCTTCCACGGCGTCCAAATACTTGCCGCTGACGCCACTGCCGCCCTTCCGGTAATACTGGAGCAGCGTTTCTCCGGTCGCCGGGGCATCCAGCCAGATGGCGCGGCGCACCACTTCCGTGAAGGACTCCCCGCCCCGTTTGACCTGCCGGAGCTTCTCGTAGGCATCGAGTTCCAAAGTGATTGTCTTTGTGGCCATG
>JAYUWQ010000726.1:0-3368 GCA_043753485.1 bacterium | reverse complement strand
TATTCCCGTTTCACCCGCCACCAGCGCCGTGAGGTGCCGGGGGGAGCGGCCGGGGTGACGTAGCTGGTGCTGAGGCCAGCGGAGGCGAGGCCGGTGGTGTGGGGCAGCCAGAGGGTGAGGTCGTCCGAGTATTCCACCCGGAAGGTCTGGCCGGTTTCCGATGTCCAGGTGAGGGTGGCCTGCCGGGTGGCGGGGTTATAGCTGTGGCCCAGCCAATCGAGGACAGGAGGTCCCAGTTTGAAGCTTTCCTGCCTGACCTGGGTGCCGGTCACCGTCACCGGGCGCACCTGCGAGCCGAAGCCGGGCATGGAGACGGTCAGGGTGTAATTCCCGGCGGGCAGATCGACGGTTCCAAAAAAACCGGTGCCGTCGCTGATGAAGGTGCGGGTGACCGGGCCGGTCAGGGTGAGGGTCGCTCCGTCAAAGTTGGCAAGGGTCGAGGCGTCCCGGACGAATCCCATGAGGTGCCCTTTGGTGGCATCCGTTTTCCATGGCATGGCGGGCGGGGTGGAGCGGGTGGCAAACAGCGGTTCCCCCCCGGGATCATAAAGTTCGGCGGTGGCATCTTCGGTCAGGGCGGCCATGGATTCATTGCGGGCAGCAAGCCGTTGGCTGGTGGTGGTGGCGGTATTTTCGGTGACGGCGTAGGAATAACCCAGCAGCCCGACCGCCTTTTCCCCGGTCGTGCCCACGGCCGCACGCCCCAGTTTCATCTGGGCGATATTGGTGGCCGTGGAATTCAGATAGGATCCCAGTCCGATAGCGGAGGCGCGGTTGAACTGCTTGCGGCGGACGAAGTCGGTCCAATTGGTCACGCCCGTGCTGGAGGTCTTGTAAACCATGGGGCAGGCGAGATCGAGGATGCCTTCCTGAAGCCAGCCATGCCAGTCCTGGAGGACGCGGCGGTAGGCTTCCGACTGGGTGGCGAAATCCGTGGCGCCGAGGCCAGGGGCGGTATTCCCATACGTGATGAGGGCGGCTGAGATGCGGGCCTGCGGTTTGACCGCCCAGGCATTCAGATAGACTTTGCGGAGGAAGGCCGTGACCTGATCGCGCCGCCACTGGAGCCATGTGGCATCGGTGGGCAGGGGAATCCCGGTGCGCTTTTTCAACTGCTGGAAGCGTGCCACCGAAACCGGGTGGTACCCCCAGGGTTGATTGTTGGTGGAGGAGTCGTCGGAATAACGGATGTAATCGAAGTGAATCCCGTCCACCTGGTAACGGGTCAGCACATCCATCGCCACGGTGTAGTTGTGCTGCTGCACCTGCGGGTGGCCTTGGTCGAGCATGTAGTTGCTGCCATCCCAGCGGACCGGTGGAGTAAGGGGATCGGCCGGATTGGCGCGGTATTTTTCCGAGAGCCACTCCGGGTGCGCATTGTAAGGATGGGTGGGCTGGGACGGGGCGCCTGACTGGCTGTTCCAGATATTGTAGGTCACCAGCCAGGCGTGGACTTCCAGCCGTGGTTTGCCGCCGGAAGTGTCATGGGCCTTGGTGATGAGATCGGCGAGAGGATCAAACCCGGCCGGGACCGCAGCGGCCACCGGTTCGAGGCCGTTGCGGTAGTAGGCGTCACCGCGTTTCCGCACCTGGGCGATGATGGCATTGTAGTTCCCGGCCCGCGCAGTGTTCACCAGATTGGTCACCTCCGAGCTGCTGTTCAGCCCGATATTAAAAGCATCCGACCACAGGGCACGGAATTCCTGGGCCGGCAGCCGGAGGGTGGCGGACAGCAGCAGCCAGAAGGCCAGGGCTGAAATGCGGGGGGACATGTCTCGGCTGAATGTCCATTCTGCCTCCACCCCGTCAAGCCTCCGCTTTGATACGAATCATGCCCCCGGATGGCGGCATTTGATCCTTCTCTGGAATCAGCCAAGCTCCTCGCGGACCAGCACCCGGGACAGCCTTTGCAAAGGGACCGGGAAAGGCACGTATTTCCATCACGCCCAAGGATTCCAAGGCTTGGCGGGCCAAACCGGAGATCAAAACAAATGATGAAACCGACAGATGAATCTACAGGGCTCCGTCCGGGTGTGCTCCTCATTCTGCTCCTGCTGTGCGGCGGCGCACTCCCCCTGGCGGCGCAGGGTCCGGAGAAGTTGGCGCCGGATTATACACCGCCGCCGTTTGAGCAGTATTTCAAACAGCGCGTGACGGAACTCTCCGATCCTGGTTGGCTGGAGGAAATAACCTCCGGCAATTGGTCAGAAAAACACGCGGCGATGCGCCGGGAACTGCAGGGCATGCTCGGACTGGATCCCTGGCCGGAGCGGACGGCGCTGAAACCCGTCATGACCGGGAAGGTTCAAGGCGAAGGTTACACCGTGGAAAAGTTTTATTTCGAGCCGCTGCCGGGGCTGTATATCGGGGCGAATCTCTATCTGCCGGCTGAAGCGAAAACGCCGCTGCCCGCGATTCTCTACATGTGCGGGCACTCCAATGTCACCGACGGGGAGATACGGATCGGGAACAAGGCGGGTTATCAACACCATGGCGCGTGGTTTGCCCGGCACGGTTATGTCTGCTTGATCCCGGACACGATCCAATGGGGCGAAATCCCCGGAGAACATCATGGGACCTATCGCCTGGGCCGTTGGTGGTGGGCGGCGCGCGGTTATACTCCGGCCGGCGTGGAGGCATGGGTCGGCATCCGGGCCCTCGATTACCTGGAAACCCGGCCCGAAGTGGACCGCACCCGCTTTGGCATGACCGGCCGTTCCGGTGGCGGGGCCTACTCATGGTGGGTGGGCGCGCTCGACGACCGCATCAAGGCAGCGGTGCCCGTGGCGGGAATCACCACCCTGCACGATCATGTGGTGGAGGGCGCGATCGAAGGGCACTGCGATTGCATGTTCATGGTGAATACCAAGCGGTGGGACTTCGACCGCGTTTCCGCGCTGATGGCACCCCGGCCGCTGCTCATTTCCAATACGGACAGTGATGAGATTTTCCCCCTGACTGGGGTCATGCAGATCTTTGAAAGGACCCGCCGGCTTTACCGGAAGCTAGGGCAAGAGGGAAATATCGGCATTCATATTGCCGAAGGTCCTCACAAAGACACGCAGCCGCTCAATGCGGGGGCCTTCAATTGGCTGAACCGCTTTTTAAAAGGGGCAGACCGGATGGACCTGATGGACGAGCCTGCCCGCCGCCGGCATGAGCCGCGGGAGTTGAAGGTTTTCGGCACCATTCCGGCGGACGAAAAAGTGACGACCGTGGATGAGTTTTTTGTTCCCTCGTTCTCTCCGCCGCCGCTCCCGGTATCTGCGGCGGATTGGCCGGGGCAGCGTGATTCCTGGATGAAGGCGCTGAGGGAGGAGGTCTTCCGCGCCTGGCCTGGGGAGGCGAAGCCGGGCGTAACGATGCAG
>JAYUWQ010000725.1:0-3368 GCA_043753485.1 bacterium | reverse complement strand
GCCCGCATTCTTTTCCTGCGTTCCCCGGGGGCTTCCAGTAAAGTCAGTGCCCGGGTGCTGCACTTCAATGATGAGCTGATCGAAGGCCGCATCTCGCTGTACGACGAGGGGGGCCGGCCTTGTGTGCTGGTGGATGGTTTCCGGGCGATCAGCATGACCGCCGCACGCCGTCCCGGGGCTTCCGGGGGCGGCCGGGATCTGCTCTATCATGTGGACTGGGAGCGCTCCGCCTCCACCATGGCGGCCGCGAATACCCTGCCGGTTCCCCTGACACAACTCCACGCCACCGCCACCGCGACTCTGAACGAAGTCATCGGTGTCCGGGGCCGGGCCGAACTTGAAGCGGTCATGGCCGCCGAGGATGATTTGGCGGCCGTGCAGTTGGCCCGCGGTTTGCGGGAAATGGGAGTCAACCCTTCGTCTGTCTTCACTGCCGACTCCATCGCCGTCACTCCGTTGCTGCGCACTGTGTTTGGGCGGCTCATGAACAAGCTGGTCAGCCGCGGTCTTCTGGCGGCGGAAGGTCAGGGTTACCGTCCATCGGCCGCGTTTGCGGCTGCGGCAGATTCGGCTCAGGAAGGTTTGCGCGACTTCATCACCAAACACCCCGGGCATCTGCCGGAAGGCATGCTCTGCGCCTCGACCTGTGCGGAGTTTGGTCCCATTATCCGTGGCGAAAAGGATGCCGTGCAGATTCTCTTCAGCGGTCCGGGCGCCGAATTGTTGGATCAGTTTTATGGGGACGGGCTGTTTGCCAGCCATTGGATGGCCAGCATCACCAGTGCCGTTCAGGAAGCTGCCCGGCACTTGCCGGAAGGGCGCGGCCTGCGCATTCTGGAAGTCGGGGCGGGCACCGCCGGTCTCGCTGCGCAGATGCTGCCTCTCCTCGAACGTGGGGTGCATACCTACACCTTCACGGACGTCTCGGCTGGCTTTTTTCCCAGTGCCAACCAGAAGCTGGCCGCCTTCCCGGAAGTGGAATACCGCATTCTGGATCTGGAGAAGTCAGGCGCGGACCAGGGCTTTGAGCCGGACACCTATGATTTTATCGTGGGAACCAACGTGCTCCACGCAGTGGCCGATGTCCGGGCCACCCTCCGCACGTTGTATGAGCTCCTGACGCCTGGCGGAACTCTCATGTTCATGGATGTGGCGACTCCGCAATTGTGGACCGAAGCCGTCTTCGGCCTCACCAGCGGCTGGTGGCACCTGACTGATCGCGATCTGCGCCCGGATCAGCCGTTGCTCCAGCGGGCTCAATGGGAAGCGGCCTTGAAGGAAGCCGGTTTTGCCGAAACCCTGTCATTCCCTGGCCTGCAGGGGCCGGATGGGGAAGGACAGGTGGCATTGCTCGCCCGCAAGGCCGGCCCGGCCACCCCTCGCATGGCGGATTCCATCCCTGTCGAAAGCGGGATTGCATCCTCCTGGGTTCTCTTTGCGGATGAGTCGGGACTGGGTGCCGAAGTGGCGGCCAGAATCACGGCCGCCGGTTCACGCTGCCGCGTCGTGCGCCGGGGAGAAAGCTACGCCACTCCGGCAGCCGATGCCTTCACGATCCGGGCCGATTCGCCAGCCGACTGGAAGCAGTTGTTTGCCAATTTGTTGCAGGAGGCGCCACCGGAGCACCTCGTTTATTTGTGGACGCTGGATGAGCAGACCGGTGACCGCCCCCAGGATGCCTTGATGGGGATTGATGCCTTGCTGCATCTGACCCACGCTTTGGAGGAAACCCTGCCGGTGGCCAAAATCCAGCTGGATCTCATCACCCGCGGCGCACAAGCAGCCGGCCGGGACATGGTGGCCACTGCGGTGGCCCAGGCGCCTGCCATCGGGATCTTCCGGGTCATGCTCAGTGAGCATCCTAACTTGGTTTGCCGCAGCATTGATCTGGCTCCGGCGGCGGCTTCGTCGGACCGGGATTTCCTCTGGCACGAGCTGACCGGTGCCGGCACCGAACGGGAAATTGCCCTGCGGGGGGAAGCCCGTTATGCCCAGCGGCTCACCCGCGGGCTGCCCGTCCGGGAACAAACCCTGGGCGCCAACGTGCCCCTGCGTCTCGAGTCCCGGGAACGCGGGCTGCTGGATAGCCTGAAGTTCACGCCCTTCACGATGCCGGCCTGTGCCCCTGACGAAGTGCTGATCAAGGTTAAGGCCGCCGGGATGAATTTCCGCGACGTGCTCAAAGCCCTGGCCCTCTATCCGGCTGAAACCGCCGACGCCCGGATCTTCGGGGACGAAGTGGCTGGCGAAGTGGTCGCGGTGGGCTCAGATGTAACGCATCTGGCTCCCGGTGACCGCGCTTTCGGCCTGGCCGTATTCGGTCTCGCCACCCACTCCCTCGCCAGAGCGGCCGATGTCCGGCCCATGCCTGCCGGGTTGACCTACGAGGAAGCGGCCACGCTGCCCGTGGTGTTCATGACCGCCTGGCACGCCCTCAAGACAGTGGCCCGCATGAAAGCCGGGGAGATGATCCTCGTGCATGCCGGAGCGGGCGGGGTGGGCATGGCCGCCATTCAAATTGCCCATCACCTGGGGGCCGACGTGATTGCTTCCGCAGGCAGTCCTGCCAAGCGGGCGCTCCTGCAGACACTCGGGGTCAAACACGTGATCGACTCCCGCCGTGGTGACTTCACCGAGACCGTGATGGAGCTGACCGGGGGACGGGGCGTGGACGTGGTCCTCAATGCCCTCGCCGCCGAAGCCATCCCGATGGGGCTTTCCTGTCTGGCCGAGTTCGGCCGCTTCATCGAGATCGGCAAACGGGACATCTATCAAAACTCCCGCCTCCCGCTCTGGTCGCTGCGCCGCAACGCTTCCTTCCACGTGGTGGCCATGGATGCGGTCTTCGCCGGTGATGCCGAACAGACCCGCGAACTCATGGAGGAGATCGCCGGACTGGTCGAACAGAAGGCGCTGACACCGTTGCCCTATCGTTCTTTCCCGGCCAGCCGGATCGATGCCGCCTTCCGTCTGATGGCGGGGGGTAAACACACCGGCAAGGTCATCGTCGCCTTCGCGGATGCGTTTGTGCTGCGGAAAGGCGAAGCCCCGCTCCCCGCCTTTGAAATCAAATCCAACGCAGCCTACCTCATTACGGGTGGTCTCGGTGGATTTGGCAGGGTGCTGGCAGAATGGCTCGTGGAGTGCGGCGCACGCCACCTCATCCTGTCCAGCCGGAGTGGCGCCTCCACGCCTGAGGCCGTGGAATTCGTCGAAAAGCTGCGGAACGACGGGATCGAAACCACCGTCATTAAAGCTGATAGTGGTTCCCCGGAAGATGTCGCGCGTTTGATCGGTGCAGCCCGCGCCGGTGAGGTCCCGCTGAAGGGAATTTTCCATCTGGCGATGGTGATCGACGACGCCCCGCT
>JAYUWQ010000724.1:0-3372 GCA_043753485.1 bacterium | reverse complement strand
CAAAGCTTGTGCAAACAGGCTTCACCACCATCCAGACGGATATGGGGGCGGGGAACAGTTCCCCCGATTTGGTTGAAGCGAAAAAGGAAGAACTCCTTGTCGCGATGACCGTGGGTGTTGAAGAGAAAGCGGCCACCGCAGCAGGCGATTCCAAGGGGGCACTCTACTACCTGACACATTGGGGTGACGCCATCGACAAGGGCATTGAGTCCTTGGTGCCTTCAATCGGCGGCCTCATCATTCAGGTGGCCTCATTCTTCCTGATCTTTTGGGCAAAACTCGCCTCACTGATTGCGTGGGGATTTTGGCTGATCCAGCAATTTTTGTTTACCTTCAGCCTCATCTTCCTGCCTGCCATGATAGCCATGATCGGCGTGGGCAGCCTGAGATCCATCGGGACCCGCTACGTGATGTCCGTGGTCGGTTTGCTGTCCTGGCCCATGGGATGGGGCTTGGTGAATGTGGGGACGGAAGCCATGCTGACTTCGGCGGTGAATACGATCAAGGCGGCCCCGGCGGCAGATTGGGAAATCACGACGTATCTCTGGGCCATCGCCATCGTGTCGATCATTCCGTTCTGGATGATATTCGGATATGCCTTCGTGCCTTTTGTGATTCAACGCATGGTGACATCCGGTGCCAATGCCGCTTCCGGCCTGATTGGTCAAACTGCCGGGGCAGCCATCGGAGCCGGTGCCGCAATAGCCACAGGTGGCGCATCCCTGGCGGCAGGAGCGGCCGCCGGCGCAGGAACTGGTGGCAGCGCATCAGGGGCAGGGGGTTCCAGCAGCGGAGGTTCCGCGGGAACTGGTTCAGGCGGCGGTGGAGGTAGTGGAGGATCATCAGGCGCGGCTGGATCAGGGATGAGTGGCGGCGGAGGGGGTGGACAGAGCGGCGGCGGATCTTCATCAGGTGGAAGTGCGGGTGGCGGCGAAGCCCCGTCAGGTGGCTCCGGTGATGGCGGCAATTCCTTGGCCGCATCCGCTGGAGCCATCGCGGCAGCAGCAGCCATGGCCCAAGGCCCGTTTGATGAACTCGCCAAGGAGTCGGGAAATCCTGCACCGGCCAACATGACGCCATCCAGTTCCGCTGCCCGTGAGGCGGTGAAACGGAAACAGCAAGCCAAGGCGGCCCGCCCGTCACCTTCAGCCGGTCCCATCGGCGCAGCTAGAACCGCCTGAGGCGATGCCCGTCGATAACGACAATTCCCATTTCGACTTTTTTACATGATGCCAACCGAAGCCCCGCCCGATCCACCCACCTATGTTGTGGAGAACAAGCAGTCTCCTATCCGACCTCCAGAACAACTGGTGTCCCGGTTCAAGGACCGCCGTTTCCTTGCATGGTTGTGCGTCCTTCTCGTGGTGTCGAATATCGTGACTCCATCGCTGGTCGCGTTCGTCATGTTCCGAAAGCAGATTGTGTTGGTGGCGGACTCCGCAGGAAACATGGTCATCGCTCCCGGCTTGGATTTTAAGGAGGCTTCAAAAGTCCACACCACCTGTGGATTGTTGGCCGCGCAGGCGCTCCTACAGCGCGGCCCGGCAGGCTTCGACATGCCAGACATGGTGAGCAACATTTTCTTCCGCGACGGAAAGCGCAAAGCGGATGACGAAATCGCCAATGCTTTGCCCGCCCTCACCAGCCGGGGGATGCACCAAAAACTGGAGGTCTCGAAGATCGAGGTGAAGTCCGTGCAGCAGACCCAAGGCATTCAGATCTACTTCATCGAAGTCGAAGGGCAGATCATCCGGGATGGCCAAATCTCCGGGGCCAGAGTGCGCGAAGTCGATGAAGTCAAACTGCTCTTCCAAATGTGGCAGAACCCGCGGCTTACCGAGAACGGGCGTTATCCGCTCGTGGTGGCGGATTACAAATACCTGCATCTCCGCCCGACCGGAGAGCGGCAGGAAGCACCCGCTGCCGCGCCAGGTTCCATTGCTCCAGTTCCTCCTGCTGTCACAAAATGAAACGCCTTTTTCTATCATTAGCGGCATTGCCGCAGCTTGGGCTGTCGGCTCCCAATCCAGTGATCGCCAGCGTCGCGTTGGACCCGAACAAACCAATCATCGTCCCCACGGCCGCGAACATCACGACCACGCTCGAATTCCCCAAAGCCATCCAAGGAATTGATGGAGTTGGGCTGGCGTCCGCACCCAAGGAAAACGCCCAGCTTCTCTTTTCCGTCAGTCATGTGCCGGGCACCCGATTCGTCTCCTTCACCCCCCTGACTTCGACAGCTTCCACCAACGTCAATTTCATCTACGAGGGCGAGGTGTATGTCTTCATCCTCAAAGTGGATGTGGAGCGGGCGCTCTTCAAAATGAGCCTCACAGATCCACTGGCTGAGCTTCAGCAGCGGAAGGATGCAGAGCGGGCCGACCTGAAAGCGCGTGCTGGAAACCAGCCCATTCCCGAGGAGCGGGACACGCTGCGCGTCTCTCCGGCCCGGATGCTGGGACTGATCGACAAGGTGAAAGCATACCATGTTCTGAAACAAGCCCCCGAAAACGTGGAAGACCTCGACCGCACCGAGGGCAAGTTTGAACCATCCGAAACGCCCGAGTATAAAATCCAGCCTCTCAGCGTTACCCGGAAGGGCGCATGGGATGCTTTGGTGTTTGAAATCGCTATCACGAACAAAACCAAGGAACCGATTTTCTACGATCCCGAGTCGTTCCTCGTGGCTGTGGGTCACCGCTCTTACGCCTCCATCATGGCGGACGCGGAGGGAGCTGTTCCGGCGGGAAAAACGACCGTGGCTTACTTCATCATCCAAGGCGATTCGGCCCAGGGATCAAACAACCTTTCACCTGATAACGCGTGGCTCATCTCCATCCAAGCGGTCGTCGAAGGACCGGCGCTGATGCCGCAAACCGGGGCAGGGAAGGAACCTGTTGAACGTCTGGAACCATTGGAATTGGAGAGTCCGAAACTCAAAAAATGAAAGCCTCCCTTTTTAAGTTTTTTAAATCAGCCCACGGGAAGTTCTTCGGCTTTTTGGTCATCGCTCTGATCGCGCTTGGCGTGGTGAATCGCGGGAAGAATTCCGACGAGCAAGCCAAAGCCAAGGCGAAGGAACAAGCCGTCGCGCCGACGGCCACTATCTTCAAAGATCCCATGCCGACGGATGGCTACACCGATAAGCGAGCCTTTGTTCCAGCCTTCGACAATGTGGAGGAACAGCGCACCCTCATTGCGCAGCAGCGGGAGGAATTAAAAATCCTGGAGGCCAGAAAAAAGGACGCAAAGCCAGCCCAGCCCAAGGAGATCGTGCCTATTTCGTTTCTGCCGGTGCCGCCGCCCTCAAAAGCAGCGGCACCCATTGTGCCGCCGCCCCCGACTCCCGCTGAGAAGCCGCTTATCGGCAGC
>JAYUWQ010000723.1:0-8748 GCA_043753485.1 bacterium | reverse complement strand
TCACCAGCCGCGGCACCTTCACCCTGATCAAGGCTTCCGGCCTCGCCACCGAACCGGGGCAGCATCTCGACCTTGGCGTGGCCAATGTGCGTCAGGTCAAATTCAATATCACTGCCAATCATGGCGGCAGCGGCCAATTGACAGGATTGAGTGAAGTGAAATTCTACAAAACGGCCGTGGCCGGTGCCGCGGAACCGGTGCTCTACCGCGAACCTATCACCACCTTGTTCAACAGCGGCACCGCCAACGACGGCACCCCCCTGCCCCCCGGCACCACGGATCCCCACTACACCAATCAGACCAATGCCACGCCGGTGCTGGCGATGATTCCCAACGGGGCGTGGCTGGCAGACGATGGCGTGTCCCGCTTCATCGGTCCCACCAGCTCCGGCAATGAAAATGCCGCGGCCGGCACGTTGACCTACCGCACCACGGCCGATTTCTCCGGCTATTTCCCAGCCAGCGCTTCAGTGAAGGTCGCCATCGCGGCCGACAACAGCCTCGATGTGCTGAAGCTGAATGGGGTCACCATGGCCGGAGTGTCAGGAGCCGGTTTTGCCACCTACCTGGGACCATTCACCGTCTCCGGCCCGTTCAATGCCGGGGTGAATACCTTCGACTTCCAGTGGGCCAATGCCGGAACCGACGCCAATCCGGGCGGCCTGCGCATCAAGTGGGAGGCCACCGCCGAACCCAACCCCACCCGCACCGTGCTGGCGGCCAATCCCGTCACCACGTGGTTCCGGCAATCCTTTTCCCTGAGCGGCCAGCCGGGCTCCACCTGGACCGGCGTGTTGCGCCATGTGGTGGACGATGGTGCCATCTTCTATCTCAATGGCACCGAGATCCACCGGGTGAACCTGACCGGCCCGGCGACGGCCGCGACCCCGGCCGATGCCAACGTGGCCTATCCGATGTTCAGCCCGCTGATCACGATCCCCGCCGGGATGCTGCAGGCAGGCTCCAACCTCCTCGCCGTCGAACTCCACCAGGCGGCCACCGGTGCGGGCGATGCGCTCTTTGCCTGTTCCCTGACAGCTACCGAAACGCCCGCCGCCACCGCCGGGATGGCCCTGCAATTCGACAAAATCACGGCGGCCAGCGCCCCCGTCTTTGACCTCGATCTGCGCAATACCTCCACGGCGCCCCTGTCCCTGAGCGGCTACACCGTGCTCTCATCGTCCGGCGCCACCCATGCCCTGAGCGGCTCCCTCGCCGCCGGTGGCTGGCTGACCCTGACGGAAGCCACCCTCGGCTTTCGTCCGCTGGATGGCGAGAAACTCTTTCTCCTTAGCCCGGGGTCGACGATCCTCGACGGCATCGCTGTGAAACTCCGGGATCAGGCCCGCACGCCGGATGGCGTGTGGATGACGCCATCCTCCTATCAAGCGGGCGGTCCGGCGGTTTTTTCGGTTCCGGACAGCATCGTGATCAATGAAATCATGTATCAGCATGCCCCGCAATTTCTGCCCACCGGGGTCTCGGACCAGGCCGAGGAATGGATCGAGCTGCACAACCGCAGTACGTCTGCGGTGAGCCTGAATGGGTGGAAACTGCGCGGCGGGATCGACTTCGACTTTGGCGCGGTGCAAATCCCGGCCCAGGGTTATCTGGTGGTGGCAGCAGATCCCGCGGCCCTTGCCGCCAAGTATCCGGCCGTCACCGTCACCGGACCTTACATAGGCACCCTGTCCAACAAAGGCGGCACCGTGCGTCTGGAGGACGTGGCAGGCAATGCGGCAGACGAAGTCCGTTATGAAACCAGCGGCCGCTGGCACCAGCGCGCCGATGGCCGCGGCTCCAGCCTGGAACTGAAAGATCCCGATGCGGACAATGCGGTGCCGGAATCCTGGGAGGCCAGTGACGAGTCCGGGAAATCGGTCTGGCAGACCTTCACCTGGACCGGCACCGGAGCCGCCTTTGCCGGGACCAACAACCCCACCTTGTATAACGAATTCATCCTCGGCCTGCTCAATGATGGCGAATGCCTTGTGGATGATCTCAGTGTGAAGGAAGTGAACCAGGGAAACCGGGAATTGATCCAGAATGGATCCTTCAGCGCCGGCAATGCCAACACCTGGCGGCTGCTCGGCAACCACGGCACCCATGGCCGCAGCCTGGTGGTGGATGATCCGGCCGCTCCCGGAAACAAGGTGCTGAAAATCACCGCGACTGGAGCCACCGAACACATGCATAATCATGTGGAAACCACCCTCAAGGCCGGGGCTTCGTTTGTCCCATTGAGTGCTTCCAGCACGTATACCATCAGCTTCCGGGCCCGCTGGGTGAGTGGCTGCCCGCGCCTGAATGCCCGGCTTTATTTCAACCGGCTGGCCAAAACCGTCCTGCTGCCCATGCCGGAAAACACCGGCACCCCCGGCGCTCCCAACAGCCGCCGGATCGCCAACCTCGGGCCTTCCCTGACCACGCTGCAGCATAGTCCGGCGGTGCCCGCCCCCGGCACTTCCGCCACCGTCCGCATCCGCGCCACTGATCCCGCCGGCATGGGGCCGGTCAGCCTGAAATGGAGGGTGGATGGCGCGGACGAGTGGATCACGACCCCCATGACCGGGGGACCGGAATACTCGGCGGTGCTGCCTTTTCAGACCGGCGGCACCCTGGTGGAATTTTACGTGGAGGCAGCCGACACCGCGGGGGCCACTTCGCGTTACCCCGCCGCCAGCGCGCTGGTGAAATGGAACGATGGCACGGTGCCTCCCGGGCCGGGCCATGGCTTCCGCATTCTCATGACCACGGCGGACACTAGCCTGATGCATCTGCCCACCAACGTGATGAGCAATGACACCCTGCCGGCCACCGTGATCTACCGTGAGTCGGAAGTGTTTTATGATGCCCGCTGCCGGCTCAAAAGCAGCGAACGCGGCCGCCTCGCCGATGTCCGGCTGGGCTTCGCGGTGGACTTCGATCCGATGCAGCCCTTCCGCGGCAAAAATCTCACCGTCAATCTGGACCGGTCCAGTTATGGCCGCGGCACCACCAACAACGGTTACGGCCAGAGCGACCTCTTCAACTGGCATTTCTTCAACCGCGCCGGAGGCATCCCTTCGATGTATAATGATCTCGTGTATCTGATCAGCCCGCGCTCCGCCCATACCGGCAGCGCCCAACTGACCATGGCGGAATTCAATGATCCCTATCTCGATGGACAGTGGCCCGATGGGGCCAACACCCCCACCTTCAAATACGAACTGATCTATTACCCCACCACCACCACGGGTGGACCGGAGGGGCTGAAAGTCCCCCAGCCGGATGATGTGCTTCCTGTCAGCATCGGCCAGATCGGCACCGGCAGTGGAATCACCTATCCCCCCGCCAGCACTCCGGACAAGGAGCCCTACCGCTGGAACTTCCTGATCGGCAATGCCCGGAATGCCGATGACTACCGCAACCTGATCAACCTGAACACCGTCTTCCGCCAGACCGGGGCCACCTATCTGGCCAATCTCCCCAAGGTGATCGACGTGGATCAATGGCTGCGCAGCTTCGCGGCCCTGAGTCTGGCGGGCATCGGCGACCACTATTCCAGTGCTGGCGGGGGCTGGCACAATCTCAAACTCTATCAACGCGCCGATGGCCGCATCCTGATGCTGCCGTGGGATCACGACTTTCTCAGCGAAGCCCCTGATGCCGCCCTGGTCCGCGCCCCGGACCTCACCAAAATGCTCAACGCCAATCCCGCCTGGCACAGGGCGTTCTACGGTCATTTGCTGGACATCATCGGCCGTTCGTTCAATCCCACCTACATTGCCCCGTGGGCCGATCATTATGAAAGCTACACCACCACCGGCGGCAACTGGGATGATATCACCAACTACGTCGCCGCCCGCCGGACCTTTGCCCTGAATTCCGCCGCCACCCAGTATCCTGCAGTCACCTTTGCCATCACCACCAATAGCGGGGCCAACTTCAACACCGCGAATGCCCAGGCCACTCTCGCCGGCAACGCCGGGGTCAACGTCCGCACGCTCCGGGTGCAGGGCAATCCTGCGCCGCTGGCCATCACCTGGACCACCCGGACCGCCTGGCAAATCAGCCTGCCGGTTGGCCCGGGCCCCAATCCCTATGTGATTGAAGCCCTCGATTTCTCCGGCGTGGTGGTCGCCACGGATTCCATCACCATCACCGGTTCCGGCACCGCTGTTCCCGCGGCGGCGGAGAATCTGGTGGTATCCGGCATCAACTACAATCCGGGGCCGCCCACTGCCGCCGAGGGCAATGCCGGCTTCAGCGATAACAATGACTTTGAATTCATCGAACTCCGCAATATCGCCCCCACCGCCATCCTCCTGACCGGAGTCCAGTTTACCAATGGCATCCTCTGGGCCGCGCCCGGAGGCAGCAGCATTCCCGCCGGCGGGGCCGTGATCATCCCGCGACGCACTGCGGCCTTTGCCCTGCGCTATCCCGGCATCGCGACTCTCCCCGAATACTATCAGATCGACACCAATCAGCTCAGCAACAGCGGCGAGAACCTGACCCTGACCGATGCCGCCGGTGGCATCATCAAGCAGTTTTCCTACAGCGACGCCGCCCCCTGGCCAACCGCCGCGGATGGAGCCGGCCGCACTTTGGTGCTGATCGCCCCGGCCCTCAATCCGGATCATGGTCTGGCCATCAACTGGCGGGCTTCCACCGCTCTGCTGGGCACTCCCGGCACGTCCGATGCCCTCCCGCCTCCGGCCAATCCCAATGGCGATGACGACGGCAACGGTGTACCCAACCTGGAGCAGTATTTCTTCGGCCCCCACGGTGGCCTGAACCGGATCATTCCGTTCCCGGGAGGCCCGGCCACCGTCTTGGACCTCGAATACACCCGGGCCGCCAACAGCGATGCTATCGCCGCCGTGCAGACCAGCCCCAACCTCAGCGGCTGGGCTCCTGCCCCGTCCGAACTCATCAGCCGCACCGTTCACCCGGACGGCAGCGAAACCCTGAGACTCCGGGTGACACCACCGGATCCCACCAGTCTGCGGCAGTTTGTCAGATTGCACCTTTCCACGCGCTGACCGCCTTCAACCGGAAAAATCTTGCCGGTTTTTGGTTAAGCCTTTGTAAAAGTGCTGCCGGGCGGTGGAATCCAGGGCAGAGTGCCGCTGAACGATTTCCGTTGAATTCCCATGTCTGCCGCTCCCGCCAGGATTTTATTGATTGATGACGACCGCAAGCTCTGCCGGCTGGTGCGGGATTATTTGACGCCGATGGGCTTTGCGGTGGAAGCGGTGCATGACGGGGCGGAAGGGGCCAGGCTGGCGCTTTCGGAGCAATGGGACGCCGTCATCCTGGATGTGATGCTGCCGGGACTCGATGGGTTGGAGGTCCTGAGGAAATTACGCCAGGAATCAGGGGTGCCGGTACTGATGCTGACGGCCCGGGGGGATGAGGCAGACCGGATTGTGGGGCTGGAATTGGGGGCCGATGACTATCTGCCCAAAACGTTTTCGCCACGCGAGCTGCTGGCACGGCTGAGGGCGGTGCTGCGGCGGGCCCAGGGCACGGCGGGGCCAGGGCCGGAGCCGATCTCGGAAATTTGTGTGAGGGATCTGAAAATCCAGGTCGAGGCCCGGTCGGCCACGCTCGGCAAGGAGTTGCTGGTGCTGACCCCGGTGGAATTCGAGCTCCTCGTCGTCCTGGCCCGGGCCAAGGGGCGGGTGAAAACGCGCGAGCAGCTGGTGGATGAAATCCGGGACCGGGAATACGAGGTGTTCGACCGCTCGGTGGATGTCCACATTTCCGCCCTGCGCAAGAAGCTGCACGATGACGCCAAGGAACCGCGGTATATCCGGACGTTGCGGGCCGCCGGTTACATGATGATCGACCCGGAGGTGACGCGATGAAACGGGGCCTGCCACTGTCCCTCCGCATCTTGTTATGGGCGTTGTTGAATCTGGTGCTGCTGGGCGCGGTCGGCTGGATTCTGTTCCGGGGACAGTTCGGGCTGGGGCTTGATGCCCTGCTGGCAGGCCGGGCGGGGGACCGGCTGCAAAGCATGGCCGATGTGCTGGGCGGGGAATTGGCCCGCACCCCTCAGACAGAATGGGATGGCGTGCTGGCCCGGAATGCGGCGGCATACGATTTGAAACTGATGGTAGTGCGGCCGGATGGCCAGCGTTGGGCGGGGGAGCCGTTGGAAATCCCGCCGGACGTCAGGCAGCGGTTGGGAGAACGCCCTCCCGGGGACCGGCCCTTTGGGGACCGCCCTCCCGGTGAATTCAAACCCGGACCGGGACCACGCCGGGACAATGGCCGGCCTTTTGAAGGTCCGGAAGGGGAACCCCGTGGCACCCCCGGCATGAACGGGGCTCCGGGCAAAACCACCGCTTTTCCTGACAACCCACCACCGCGTCCCCCGGAACGCGATTGGACCGGTCCGCTGCCGCCCGGCAGCCCGGAAATACGGCGCGGCCCCATGCCCCGCCGGGCCCGTTTTTTCCTTCGTGCCGGCGACCCCACCCAGTACTGGGCCGGTGTGCCCATGTCAGGGCTGACGACCCCCGAAGGTCGTCCGGTCCCAGCCATGTTGCTCGCCGTAGCCAGCAGTCTGACCGCCGGAGGCTGGGTGGTGGACCCGCTGCCCTGGCTGCTGGGAGGATTTGGCGCGGTGTTGTTGTCCGTGTTCCTCTGGTATCCCCTCGTGCGCGGCGTGACGCGGTCCCTCCGCGACCTGACGGCGGCCACCGAACGCATGGCGGAGGGCAAATTCGATACCACGGTGGACGTGACGCGCCGTGATGAACTGGGCCGCCTCGGCACCGCAGTCAATCACTTGTCAGGGCGGCTGGAACATTTTGTCCATGGCCAGCGTCGTTTCCTTGGCGATATCGCCCATGAGCTGTGCAGCCCGCTGGCCCGGATGCAGCTTGGCGCCAGCCTGATGGAACGCGAGGCCGACGCCACGCAACGCGAACGGGTGGAGGATGTGCGCGAGGAGGTGGAGCTGATGACCCGCCTGGTGAATGAACTCCTGGCTTATTCCAAGACCGGACTCCAGGCCCGCGAGGCGGTCGTCCAGCCGGTGAATCTGGCCGCGCTCGCCCGCGAAGTGGCCGCCCGCGAAGCCGGACCGGATGGCCGGGTGGAAATCGATGTGCCCGAATCCCTGACGGCCCGGGCGGAGCCGGAACTGCTGGCCCGGGCAGTGGCGAATCTGGTGCGCAATGCCCTGCGTTATGCCGGCCACGCCGGTCCCGTCAGGATCAGCGCGCAACCCCATGGAGAACAAATCATCCTGACCGTCAGCGATCAGGGCTCCGGCGTGCCCGAGGCGGAACTGGAACGCATCTTCGAACCCTTCTACCGCCCCGACAGCGCCCGCACCCGCGAGGCCGGCGGCACTGGCCTGGGCCTCGCCATCGTGCGTACCTGCGTGGAAGCCTGCCAAGGCACGGTCAGCGCGCAAAACCGGCAGCCGGCCGGGCTGGAAGTAACCATCCGGCTCGCCGGCGGAGCGTTTTGATGATGGTCTCAAACTTCGACCATAAGATTGGGAATAAATCCAGGATTTGGTTCGTCCGGATATGCCTGAGGGTTTGATATCACACGGGTCCGGTCAATGAAGTAGTCATTGTTATGATGGATGTGCCCATGAATCCAAAGATGCGGTTGATGCCGGGTAATAAAATCATCCAGATTTGAAGCATACGCACAACTTATCACATCGTTCCTGCGGTGCTCCGGTAAAGAAAGTGCGGAGGGGGCATGGTGCGTCACGACAATGGTGCGGGAAGGATCATGTTCTTCGAGAAACTCCTTCATCCGCTGAAGGCTTTGCAGATGGAGCAAACGGGTGTCGTTGGGCCTTAGCTTTTTGTATCCCTTCGATGAATTCCGGATGCGTTTGTAGTCGTTCATCCTCTCCCATGCGACGGTGGCACCCTCCCGCCAATCTCCTACCAGTGCCATATCGGTCCAAAGCGTGCAACCATAGACGTGCCAGTCCGCGAGCGTAAAGAAGCCATCTTCCAACAGATGGATGTTGGAATCTTTGAAGGTTTCGGCTAAGCGCTCGCCCACTCTGGGAAGCTTGTCGCCGTAAAATTCGTGGTTGCCGCAGACGTAAGCCGTTGGGGTTAATCCGCAGAAATCCCTGACCCAATGCACCGCGTTTTGCTTGGTGTCGATATCCCCGGCTAGAATAATGAGGTCTGCTTCCTGGCGGGGAATTTCCGTATGGCCAAACTCACGATGAAGGTCGCTCAGAATTCGGATCTTCATTGGAGGCGTGAGGCTAGACCAGACAGGGAATTCAGGTTGCCAGACTTGAGATGATTCCAAGTCAGCCGGGGCGGACTACAAGTCCGCGCTCCGTTCACCCCGCATGCGCCTCCTCCTGAAGGAAACGCTCGGCATCGATGGCGGCCATGCAGCCCATGCCGGCGGCGGTGATGGCCTGGCGGTAGACTTTGTCGGCGCAGTCGCCGGCAATGAAGACGCCGGGGACATTGGTTTTGCTGCCTTCGGTGAGGGTGAAGTAACCGGCTTCGTCGGTGGCGATGACATCCTTGACCAGCTCGGTGCTGGGCACGAGGCCGATGGCGATGAAGACCCCCGAGCAATCGAGGACGGACTCCTCGTTGGTCTGATTATTCCTGATCCGGACACCGGTGACTTCGTCCTTGCTGACATCAAGGATTTCCAGGACCTCGGTGTGCCAGACGGGTTGGATTTTGGGATGGGCGAGGACCCGGTCCGCCATGATTTTGGAGGCGCGGAGCTCGCCGCGGCGGTGGA
>JAYUWQ010000722.1:0-3373 GCA_043753485.1 bacterium | reverse complement strand
CGGGAGTTCCGCCGAGCAGCACCCCGAGCCGGTAAATGCTGCGGCGCAGGGCGGCTTCAAAGAGCGGAATTGCGGCGGCGGTGGTCTCGGCCTGGGCTTCGGCCCGGGCCACGTCCAGATCATTGGCCACCCCGGCGGCCTGCTTGTTCTTCGTCAGTTCGAGGGTGTCCTTCTGGGATTTCAGGTTTCGTTCGGCCACGCTCTTGCGGGCCTGATGGCCGCGCAGTTCGAGGTAGGTGGCCGCGACTTCAGCGACCAAACCGACGCGGACATCCCGCATATTTTCGGCCGCGGCCTGCAGGTCGGCAGTGGAGGCTTCCACATTGCGCCGGGTACCTCCAAAGATGTCAGGCTCCCAGGAGGCATCGAGATTCAGATTGAAAAAATTGTTCGTCTGTCCGCCTTGGCCGAAACTGGAGGCGGCTTCACTGGTCTGGCTGCGGACGGCTCCCCCGCCGGCACTCACCTGCGGGAAGAAGTCAGCGCGGGCAATGGTCCGGGCCGCCTTGGCTTCGGCCACGCGGCTGGCGGCGATTTTCAGATCCTGATTGGCGTCGATCGCACGGGTGATCAGGCTATTGAGTTTGGGCTCGTTGAATTTTCTCCACCAGGCCGTGAGATCGCCGGTGCTGGACAGATCCGCTCCCGGAGTGACCAGAGGCTTGGTGACATCCACCGGAAGGGCGGATTGATAGTTCGGACCAACGGTGCACGAAACAAGGAACGCAAAAGAGAGCAGCGCCAGGCGCGGGGCAATATTCATAAACTCGAATGGGGGTATGGGACTTGAGCACAAGGATGAAAGCTGGCAACGGGAAGTTGACTAATCAGTCAACAACCTGATGGCCGGCGGAAAAATCAGAAATCGGATGGGATAAACACGCCCATCTGCTGCCCGAGGAATTCCCGTCGCGGGTGTGCGGGCCACCGGCAGCCCCTTGAAAGTCTGACGGCGCAATCCATGGGCCCCTGTGTGCTTCGTGATCCGCCGCAAGTTCCCGGTCCCCAAGCCAGGTGCCGCATTGACAGCCGCCCGCGGCGCTCTATGATTGCCCCGCACTGCGCAACAGCGGCGGGGTAGCCAAACGGTAAGGCAGTGGTTTGCAAAACCACCATTAGCGGGTTCGACTCCCGCCTCCGCCTCCACTTCAATCCAAGCCAGCTTGGATTTTGGTTTCTTGTTGCTCCTGCTGTTTCCGGAGTAATTCCGCTTTGGTCATAAGTGGTGCCCGGAAAGGCCCATACACCCCGGGAACGGTTGGCGCATTCCAGTCATCATCAGCCAGCTGATTGTTTTCAAAATCCCGCTGGTCATTCACTCTGATAACGTAGGCGTGCCGTCCATAAACCAGCGCTCGTTGCTCCTTTTTGTTAAACCACCAGACCATGCAGCCGTCATCCATGGTTTGCTCCCAATCGCCATTGTCCCAGTAACGCTCCAAGTAGAGATCTGTTTTGCGGCAGCGGCCACGGAAGGTTTTTCTTCCGGATGGATCGTCATACCAAACAGCTTTGATGCGCTCATCCTTCTCGTAGACGGCAACTGAAAACGCCAGTGTGTCCAGCCTTGCGCTGTGGCCGTCCTTTTCCGTGGTTTCCTCAACAACGCTTCCCAGCTTTTGAAGTTCACGGAGGCCTTCGGCAAACGATGAACCCAGAACGAAATGAGGTGTCTTCAATCGGATTGGCCAAAACTGATTGAGCATAGCGTTCGTCTGAGATTTTCGTGGATTGGTTTCCCTTACTCCTCCACCACCGCAGCCTTTTTGCGCACGGTCGCCTGCCAGATCAGCGGGCTGCGTTTGCCGGGGCCGGTTTCGCCGCCGGGGATGATGATGGCTCCGTCCCAGTTCACAGTGGGGGTGGTGAGGCAGGGTTTGCCGGGGAAGTTGCTGAGATTGCTCCACTCGCCGACCTCGGCGTCGTAGGCCATCACGGTGTGCGTGTAGCCAGGATAGTTTTCGAGGAGCAGTTTGTTATAGCGCTGGCGGTCCAGTTCCTCGGTGGCGTCAACGGCTTCGAGCTTGCGGGTGTTGTTCTCCATCATCTTGACCAATTCCTGGTCGGTGCCGCTGACAACCACGAGGTGGTGGGGCGGCACGTGGAAGGCGGGAGCGGCCATGACGGAAAAGGGATGGCCGTGAGGGTCAATGATGTCGCCCAGAATGGCCCAATCCTTTTTGACGGGGTTGTATTTGTGGAGATCGGTCAGGAAATCGGGGGTGTTGCCGGGATCACGTCCGCCGCAAAGGTAGATGCTTTCCACCCCATTTTCGAGGCTGGCGGCGGCGATGGGGAAGATGCGGCCCGGGCCGTCCCAGGCGGGCAGGGCTTTCCAGACGAAATTTTTCCCGTCGCCCTTCTTGCTGAGGTCGAGGGCGAGAAAGGTGTTGGTGGCGCGGCCGGCGGGCATTTGTGCGGTGCCGCCCATCACATAAACGGTGGTGCCGATCCGCACCGCACTGGCGCAGGCGAGGGGTTTCGGCAACTTTGGATAGTCCTCGAATTCCACCTTCTTGGCTTCGGCATTCCACTTCATGAGGAAACAGGCGTCGGTCACCTCTTCAAGTTCAGCCCCACCGATGCAGAGGACGCCCTCCGGGGTGCTGGCGGAGGCTCCGTAGGCAAGATGGTGAGGGAGTTCCGCTCCGGCGGGCAGCCATTCGTAAACGGTTTTTTGTTCGGGAGTGTAATGGCGTTGGAGCACGTAGATATCCGCCCACCAGGCGCGCTGGGGTCCTTTGGTGAAGTCGAGCCCCGCATAATTGGTGCCGCCCGCGATCATGAGAACGTCGCCCTGCGCCCCGGCAAACACCCCCGCAAGTCCTTCCGCTTTTTCCATCCCTGGACGCGGCGGAAGCTCGGCGATGGACTCCCACTCGATCTTCGGGGCAGGGTGGATCATGTCGGCTTCCACCGGCGGCTTCGGCGCCTGGGCCATCGCGGGAACAATTCCGGCCAGCAAAACGGCCAAGGGAGCAAGAAGACACAAGCAGGGCAACAACATAACGCCTGAACTACCCCCACGCGGCATGGGGTGGCAACCAGGATTTCAGGGGCAAAGACCGAGCAAGGCGAGCAGGCGCCCGGTTTTCCCCTGCTCCACCCGGTAGCTGTAATAAAAATCCACTGCCGCGCCGGTGCAGGTGCCGCAATCGTGGACTTGTGAAGCCGGCACCCCCGCCGCGATGGCATCCCGTGCAATCATCGAGGCGATATCCACTTCAAAAAGCGGTGGCCGGATGCAAGGCCCGATCTGCACGAGGAGGTCGGCGGGGTGGGTGCCATAAGCTTCGGCCATCAGCCGGATGGTACGCCGCGTGATTCCCGCTTCGGTGCTTTTCCGTCCGCTGTGCAGCAAAGCAATAGCCCG
>JAYUWQ010000721.1:0-3373 GCA_043753485.1 bacterium | reverse complement strand
GGGGCAGCGGCTTCCCATCCATGCGGGTCAGTTCCGGCTTGGGATCGAACAAATCAAGATGGCTGGGCGCTCCGGCCATGAAAAGATGGATCACGGCTTTGGCCTTGCCGGGAAAATGCCCCGGCTTGGTCAGCATGGGATTTACCGCGGTCGCCGCCTGGCTGGCGGTGCCTTCGGCGAGCAGGCTGGCCAGAGCCACTTTGCCCAGACCGATGCCGCAGTCCTTCAGAAAATGGCGGCGGGTAATATCGAGACAGTCTGTTTGGAATCGGTGCATGGCCATTCAGCTTTTGGTGACAAATTCGTCCATATTGAGCAGCGCCCGGCAGAGCAGGGTCCAAGCTGCGGCCAAGGGAGTCGCATCCGCCCCGCACAGTTCGCGGGCGGATTCCGGGTTGCTGGTAAATGCCGCCAACTGCTTTTCATGGAAGGTCAGCAGGGGAGCGGTTTCATCGGCACCCGGGGGGCGGGAGAAGCAGGTGGTGAAGGCGTAGTCGAGATTGTCAGCAGTGGAGCCGGGGCGGGTCGCCAGCTTTTTCCCGAAAGCGGTGGCGGCTTCCATGATGGTGACGTCATTCAGGAGGGTCAGGGCCTGGAGCGGAGTGTTGGACCGGTCGCGGCGGACGATGCAGGCATCGCCGGCCGGGGCATCGAAGGTGGTAGCGAAGGCAAACGGGGCGGTGCGCTTGGCAAAGGTGTAAATGGAGCGGCGGTAGCGGTCCTCCCCGGTGCTGGTGGGCCAAGTCAGGGCGCCGTAGGTGCCTTCCGTGGTTACGCTGGCAGGCTGGGGAGGATAGACTCCGGGGCCAAACATTTTTCCGGAGAGCAAACCAGCTGCCTGGAGCGCGGCATCCCTGACTTCCTCGGCGTCGAGCCGCAGCCGGGGGCCGCGCGAGAGCCATTTGTTTTCCGGGTCGGTCGCGGCGCCGGCGGGCTGATCGGCGCTGGATTGCCGGTAGGTGTGGCTCAGGACGATGCGGCGGTGGAGTTTCTTCATCGACCAGCCGTCCTCCATGAACCGCACCGCGAGCCAGTCGAGCAGTTGCGGATGGGAGGGCAACTGACTTTGAAAGCCAAAGTCCTCCTGGGTCTTCACGAGACCCCGGCCAAAAAAGGCGGCCCAGGTCCGGTTCACCACCACCCGGGCGGTGAGGGGTTGATCACGGCTGACCAGCCAGCGGGCGAAGCTCAAGCGGTTCGCCGGGGCGCCGGGAGGCAGGGGGTTCAGCACGCTGAGCACACCGGGTTCCACACGATCGGCCGGCTGGGTGAATTCCCCCCGGTTATGGAGGAAGGTGGGGCGGGGATTTTCCGCGGGCCGCTCCTGCATGATCAAGGTGGTCAGGGTGGCTGCGGGCTGGCGGAGCTGGTCGATTTCCTTGCGGGTTCCGGCCAATTCGGGGGTTTGCAGCAGGAACTCCTGCTGCAGGGCGGCGCGCTGGGCCGGCGGCAGTGGAGTGGTGGTCAGGAGCGGTTGCAGGTCCGCAGGCAGGGTGCTGGCGCGGATTTCTCCCTCCTGGGTGGTGAAGGAGATGCGGAATTTCCCCAACGAGCAGGCGTAATGCCGGCCGAACATCATGGTCAGGGAGACAGTGCCCTGGGCCGGGTGAAGTGGTTTTTCGGGGACGAAGACCGCCTCGTGGGCCCGCCCTTGGCCATCAGCACAGCTCCAGCCGGTTTCCGGATTGCCGTCGATGGCCAGTTGGGCGCTGACAGGTTGGCCGAACTGGTTCTTCGCATAACTTTCCGTGGCCTTGGCCAGCTTCACCGGTTGGCCGCCGCTGGAGAGATGGAATTCACCCAGGAAAAAATCGCCTTTGGGGCCTTCGTAATAGGCCATTCCGGGTCCCCGGCCGGGCAGGCGGGAATCGGGCAGGGCTTCGAGCCGGATGGCGGTGATCCCTTCCGGGACGTTGGTGAACTCGAGTTGATAGATATCGGCCTTGGTGATATCACCACTGACATAAACGGAGGCATCCGGCTGGATCGTGAGGAGGGGCAGGTTGGAGGTGGCGACGGCAGGGGCAAGCGGCTGCCAGGACGCCGTATGTTGGCGCTGGGTGGCCAGCCAGGCATCAGTGGCCTCTTCCATGGACTTGGCTGGGGCGGGGGCAGCGGTGGTTCCCAGACTTGCTTTGACCCTCCCGAGGGTGTGGTGGTTGCCGTGGGTTTGTTTGAGGGTGACGTGAAGGGAGGCCACTGGTAGGGATTCCGGGAAGGCGAAAACAGCGGTCCTCGTCTGATGGAGGTTTCCTTTGCCATCGTCCACCGCCCATCCGGAATTTTCATCCCCGTCCACCGCTGCGGAAAGGGGAAAGCCGGCCTGTTCGGCGGTGGCGGAGTTGGCAATGAGGGCCAACTTCCGGCCGGCAGCGTGGACTTCAATCTCGTTGAGCACAAAATTTCCATGCGGGGTGCGGCCCGGACCCTTGCCGGGGAGCATGTCATCCGTCAGGGCCTCAAGGCGCAGGTGGGTGGCCTGGGCCGGGATGCCCTGAAGATGGAGGGTGACCGTGGTTTTGTCAGGGCCTGGTGCCGTGAACAACACCGATTGGTCCGGCAGCACCCGGGAGGGGTCCGCGGCGTTGGGCTCCACCGTGACCGAGACGGGGTTTTGCCATGCGATGGTTTCCGGTTTGGCCTGCTTGGCCAGCCAAAGTGATGGCAACCCGGCCAACAAGGTTCCGAGTTTTTCAGCACGGGCCTTTTCTTGCTGCTGATGGTCCGGACCCGGCAGTTCCAACTCGGGCTCATCGGCGTTGTTGAGCAGGGCCATGATCGAGAAATACTCATGGTGGGTCACCGGGTCATATTTGTGGGTGTGGCACTGGGCGCATTGCAGGGTGAGACCCAACCAGGTGGCGCTGGTGGTGGCCACGCGGTCCACCATGGCATGATAGCGGAATTCCAGCGGATCGATGCCGCCCTCCTCGTTCAGCATCGTGTTGCGGTGGAATCCGGTGGCGATGAGTTGGTCGGTGGTGGGGTGCGGGAGGAGATCGCCCGCGATTTGTTCGATCGTGAACTGGTCGAAGGGAAGGTCGGCATTGAGCGCGCGGATGACCCAGTCGCGCCAGGGCCAGATGGTTCGGCTGCGATCCTTTTCATAACCATTGGTGTCGGCATAGCGGGCCAGGTCGAGCCACTTCCGGCCCCATCGCTCGCCATAATGCGGCGAGGCCAGCAGACGGTCCACGGCGTGTTCGTAGGCCTGCGGGGAAGAGTCGCCGAGCACGGCGGCCTGTTCTGCGGCGGTGGGGGCGAGGCCGGTCAGGTCGAAGCTGACGCGCCGGAGCAGGGTGGCCCGGCCGGCTTCCGGGGCGGGGGCGAGTCCGGCCGCGGAGAGCACCGGTTGCACCAGGGCATCCACTTC
>JAYUWQ010000720.1:0-8796 GCA_043753485.1 bacterium | reverse complement strand
TCGGCCACACGGTGTTGCTGATATTGGCCGCTCCCACCGTCAGGGTTGAGAGGGTGTCCGGGGCATTGTTGGCAAAGACGCCGCCATTGCCGCTCAGGCCGCCGGCTACCTGGCTGGTTCCGTTGAAATCAACCCGCAGCTGGCTGGTGGATCCATTGCAGATGACGGTGCCGTTGGGACTGCTGGTGAGCGCCACCCCGGTGCTGTTGGGGACGCCCCACCGGCCGTTGCCGGTGAAGGTCAGTTTGCCTCCGCCGATCCGGGTGAAGCCAGTGTAGGTATTCACTCCCGCAATGACAAAGGTCGAGGTGTCATCGCCCATCGCGGCCAGATCAATATCGGTCCGGTAACCCTGCTTGCCGGCAACCACACTTTCGATGAGGGCCCCTCCGTCGGCGATCGTGCCCGAAAACGTCGTCGAACCACCCGAAACCACCCCCATTTTCAGGACGCCGCGGGCGTAGGGTGAAGAGTTGATGACCATCCCGTTACCCGAGGGGGCCGGCATTTGGTTTTGGTTGTCGTCTCCTGCCAGATCGAAGGTGCCGCCTGTCAGAACCAACCGGCTGTAGCGGTAGATCTGTCCATTGGGGACCCTGACATTCAAGGGAGTCTCCGGCACCGAAACGTCCAGTTCGTTGAAGAACTTCACCACCGCTCCCGTGTCCAAGGCATCAATCCCATCGACTGCATAAGGCGACGGGTTGTTGCCGGTGGTGGGAGCGCGGAGCACCAGGGTGCCGCTCCTGACAAAGGTGCCGCCGGTGTAGGTATTCGCCGCCTGGAGGGTCAGGACAGACGTTCCCCGGATAGTCAGGCCATCGGTGCCCTGCAGCGGGGCTGCCATGGTAACCTTGGCGTCGGCGGTGATGGTGGGGGTGGAGCCCGCCAGGGTCAGGGCATTCAGCGGATCGGCGGAAGTGAAGCTATAGCCGGCCTGTTTGATTTCCAGGTTACGGGCCGTAACCGGGGAGGTGATATTGATGGTCCCCGCGCCGGCCAGGCCGAAGAACGCGTCACCACCAGCCCAAACGGCCGGCGAACTCCAGTTGGCGCTGGTAACGTTCCACGCAAAATCCCCCGCCGCATTGTTCCATCGGCCCTGATCCGGAACCGTGACCGTGCCCTCTCCCGTAATGAAGGCAGGATGGGTGCCGGCCCCATACTCGCCACTGGGTTGCTTGACCCCATTGATGAAGAGTCCCTTCACCGTCTTGCTGCCCGTGTAAAGCAGGCTCAGTTGGCCAGGAGTGTTGATTTTCATTTCGCTGTTCGGACTGGGGGCGCCGGTGGCGGTGTATTCGAGGATGCCATCCTGGATCAACGTCGCCCCGCTGTAGTCGTTCAAAGCGGTGGGGAAGCCGATTTTGCCAGTGCCGGTTTTGGTGAGAGCCACGATCCCGCCCGTGCCGGTGGTGTTGTCCGTGATTTTCCCATTCTGTCCAGCTCCGCCGGTCGGCCAGACCGTATTCGAGATGTTGGCAGCGCCCACCGTCAGGGTGGAAACAGTGCCCGCCGCATTGTTGGCAAAAACCCCGCCATTGCCACTCAATCCGCCGGTGATTTGGCTGGAACCATTGAAGTCGACCCTCAGATTGCCAATGCCGCCATTGCAGATCACCGTTCCATTGGGACTGCTGGTGAGGGCCACCCCAGTGTTTTTGGGCAGGCCCCATCGTCCATTGCCGGTGAATGTCAGTTTTCCGCCGCCGATTCGGGTGAATCCGGTGAAGGTGTTCAGGCCGGCCATCACAAAAGTCGCGGAATCATCGGCAAATCCCTGCAAATCGACATCCAGCCGGTAGCCCTGCTTGGTGGCCACCACACTTTCAATAACCGGAGCCCCGTCGGCCATGATCCCGGAAAAGGTATGGGTTTCCCCAGAGGCGGAACCCATCCGCAGCGCCGCACGCGAATACGGGGAACTGTTGGTGATCAGGCCCGTCCCCTCGGGGGCAGGGAAATTGTTCTGATTGTCATCTCCCGCGATATCAAAAGTGCCCCCGGTCATGATCAGGCGCTTGCGGTTGCCCATCTGTCCATTGGGGACCCGGACATTGGCAGGCGTGCCCGGGGTGGTGGTGGTGTCCACCTCATTGAAGAGCTTCACGGTCGCTCCGGAATCCAGGGCATCAATGTTGTCCAACGCATAGCTGCTGGTTCCGTTGACACCGGTGGGGGCTTTCATAACCACAATCCCACCGCGGATGAAGGTGCTGCCGGAATAAGTGTTGGCGCCGGCCAGCGTCAGGACGCTGGCACCATTCACGGCCAGACCGTCCGTGCCGGCGAGGGGTGCCGTGATCGTGGTGTCGCCGTTGACAGCAATCGTGGGAGGGGTGCCCGGGGTGCCGGTCAGCGTCAGACTATTGCCGCTCGTGGCATCGATATTATAGTCCGGGACAGTGAATCCCAAACCTGAGGCCGACACCGTGGCGGAGTCCAGGGTGACGAGGCCAGCACCGGCGCTTTCAAAGAGCGCCGGGCCTCCGGTCCACAACCCAAGGGACCAGTTGATGCTGCTGCCGTTCCACAATTGATCTCCCGAGGTATTCTTCCAGACATTGGGGATGGTGGGAGCCCCATTCGGCTGGCTGGCGGCATGGGCCACGGCTTTGAGGAACATCTGCTGGCCATCAGCAGACAAATCCAGCGCGCCCGCCTGGGGATTCGGGGCACCGGTGGCACTTCCGGTGGCATCGCGGGTGCCGCACCCGAAGAAAAGCCGGTAACCGGCCAGACGCTCGCCGGTCACCTGGGTGGTGCGGACGGTGGTGAAGGCCGGCCATTCGGCGATGGCATAACCGTTGGCCACCTGGGCAGGATCGACCGCGGGAGCCTGTCCGGCCGGGATATTGACGCCGGGATCCAGCGGATTGAAGTTGATGCCCGCCAGCAGCACCCCGCCAGGTTCCATGGCGTTGGCGATGCCCTGATCCGCCCCGCTGACGGCCAGATCGAAAAACTGGACCGAGGTGCCGCGGTTGTTGGCGGGAACCGGCACTATCACATTGCAGAAGTTGGTCATCACCTTGGCGGTTCCCACCGTGGTGGTGCTGATACCGGCAAAGACAGGATGCCCCGGCACCACGAAGGTGAGCTTGCCGGTGGCGGTGGTGCTGGTGTTGGCAGCGCAGTCGTACTCCTTGTTATCCAGCAACCAGCCCATGCGATCCCGGCGGATCAGGGTGGATTTGGTGACCAGCATCGGTTTGGTGATCAGGGTATTCCACTTGGCCCCCCGGGTGTTGAGATTGAAGGGACCGCTGTTGGTCGCCGAACCCACTATCACCAGGTCATAGGTATTGAGCACGGTGATATCATCGGCCGAGATGGAGCCGGACTGGGGATTGAACCGCTCCACGGTGTGCCCGCCGGCAATCAGCAGATCAATAAATCCCTGATCCGTAAAGGGGGTGCCGGTGGTGGAAACAGGATTGGTGTAAAAGGCCCCGCGGGACACCCCGTCCGATCCATTCCCCGCCGTTCCTTCGGCACCGTTATCACTGACCCAGACCACCCGGGCGGCCTCAACCGCGGGAGCGAGGGCGAGCAGGGCGACGAGGGAAGGAAGGGCTAACTGGCATTTCATAGGGGAAAGATCTAAATTTCAACAAGTGTCCGGACTTTGAGTATTCCGGCACCAATCCTCCCTTGTAAGGTATCCCCCCAGGCCCGACCAGCCAATTCCGGATGTATGCACAAAATACACCCTCTTCAGGCCGCCACTGCGGCCGGAGCTTCTCAACAGCACCGGCGCGGCACCAGCGTCTCTCCCGGGATGAATTTTGGAAATATATTCCGCTGGGTGCCCGCCCCGCCACCACTGGCGGCCACCTGCAGGAGCAGGCGGGCGGCACTGTGCCCGAAGCGTTGCCAGTCGGAGCGGTAACTGCTGAAGGCGGGTTGGCAGCGGTCCAGGAAGGGTTCGTAATCTCTCACGATCAGGGAAACGTCCCCGGGCACCCGGAGCCCCATTTCCTTGAATATCCCCAACACGGGAAACGCCTGAGCCCCTTCACTGACAAGAAAGCAGGTGGGCGGATCCGCCTCCTGCAGGGCCGCCGCCATCTCCCGCCGCAGACCGGGAAGCGTCAGATCATCACTGATCACGGTGACACGTCCCGGTTGGCCTTTGCGGGGAACCGACTGCTGGAGTCCCGCCCTGGTGAGCCTGGCACTGGCGACCGCAGGATCAAAAACCACAAGCGCCACATGATGATGACCTAGCCGCCAGGCTTCCCCGGCGGCATGCCGTCCCAGCGCGGCATAGTCGATTTTAATGGAGGGCAGGCACAACCCATCATGACAAGGACCCAGCACCACACAGGGCAGGCCACTGCTTTGAAACCACTGCTGGATCTGCGGCGATGCCCGGAAGAGCAGCCAGACGGTGGCTGGCGAGGCCAGGGTCAGCTCCCTGAGGCGCCGCTCAGGATTTTCCCGCCACAAGCCCGTCTGCTGTTCCCACTCCAACCTGAGCCCGCCGGCCGCAAGGCCCTGACTTATTTTATCAAAAATCACCCGGCTGCTCCAGACCAGCTGGATCTCCGGGAAAGGGGCCAGACATTTTACCAGAATGGCTCCGGGCGGCGTCCAGGACGGGCCCTGAATCCGGTGGGTGATGGAGTGCTTCCGCCCACGGCCGCCAGCATTGAGCCAGCCCTGAGCCATCAGTTGGGCGAGGGCCTTCCTCAGGGTGACCCGGCTGACGCTCAATTTAACCCGCAGGGCCTCCTCTCCAGGCAGCACGGACACCCATTGCCCGGAGGAGATCATTTGCCGGATGGCCTCCGCCGTTTGGTCCACCAATGAGGTCCTCCGGGGAATCATCACGGGGCCTCCCGGCACTGCCACCCCGGAGGATCGAAGACTGGATGGATTCCGGGTAGGCATGAGCACAGATCTGGCCACGGGGATCAGAAGGGGGGGGCTCAGGACAGAGGCCGCAGCGGAAAAATGCCCACGTCGACCCCGGGCGAAAAATGTTGGGTGACAGGGGGCCCGTGCAGGGAAAACTGCCGGTCCCAGTAAGCGGGGACCGCCGACCATTGCGCCACCTCCGCCTCCTGAAGGGGATAGGGATCATGCCACACCTCACCGGTATACAGCCGGCGGCGGCGGGGATGCCAGGAAAAGAGCCGGTACCGCTCGGTCAGGAAAAACTCGAGGCTTCCGCCGGCAGCAGGAAAAGTGGCACCCCGGCCCCGATACCGGTAGTCCGCCTCCAGGTGACCGGCCACCGGACGCCTCTGGCACTGATAGGATATGCTGCCGTCCGGGGCCTTCGAGGCCGACATCGTGGCGTGGTGATAAGCCAGATGGAAACCGCGCCGTGCGATCTCGACCGCGGGCCAGTGGTTGCAGTCGAGAGAGTAGAACCACACCCCGGGCCGGCCGACGGCGTCACGCACATAGGTCCTGACATTGAGTTCCAAAAACGAGGACAACCAGGGCAGCCCCGGCAACCCCGCTGGACGCACCCCCTCCATGAAAAACGGCACGATCCCCACCCAGGCCGCGTCATCGAACACATCGACCATCAGCCCGGGCGGCAGGGTGCGTTGGATTTCGTCCACCGGCAGCTTCCAGTGCAGGAACAGCAGATCCTTCCAGCGTTGGCGCATCACCACCCGACCCGCAGGGCGCGGGTGGTGCGGATGGGAGAGGGGCAAGCGGGCCATGGTGGTGTCAGGAAACTTCCGCCTTCCTGGGGTCAGGCGATCACTTGCAGCATGATCAACTCCGGCGGCCCATGCCCAGGGTGCGGCGGCAGTAGGCCAGGCTGCGTTCGAGTTCAGCCTGCTGGTAGGCCGGCTCTGCTTTCTTCCGGTCCTCGCCCGGCGCCGGCTGCCAGGAAGGGATCGGTTTGCCGGCTTTGGCGAGATTCAGGAAACGGGCAAATTCCCCGGCCCGGACGCGTTGGTAGGGAGGCCAGAAATCCGCTTTCCGCCAGGGATAAGGACGGGCAAATCCCGAGATGATCTCCATGATAAAGGGGGCCTGGGGACAGAGTTCGGCAAAACGTTGCGCGTAGGCCTTCAGGTCCATCGACCCTTCCCCCATCGCCGTCCACTGCACCTGCACGCCGTCGGCATCCTCCCAGATCATGCTGTCCCGCATTCCGCTGCACAACACATAGGGCGCGAGGATTTCCAGATTCAGCAGGGGGTCTTCCAGCGTCCAGGTGGCATTGCCGCTGTCGATAGTCACTCCCACGAAGTCCTTGCCGCAGGCTTCCACCAGTTCCTGCAATTCCCACGCCTGCATGTCGCCGGCGTGGTTTTCGATCGCGATCTTCACCCCGGCATCGACCGCCCGGGATTTGGCAGTCTGACACACTTTGACGGTGTCCTGCTGCCGGGCCGGAATGCCTCCGGGGGATTTCCGGTCCTCTCCGAATCCCTGGTAGCAGCGCAGCACCGGCGAACCCACCGCCTGGGCCACGCGGATTGCCAGCGCCAGATGTTCATCGGCGTTGCCCCATTTGTCGGAGAAACGGTGCGCGCTGGGGCAGATCCCGCCCGTACCGGCATAAAGGGTGATCCCCAGATCGCGGGATTTCCTGCCCAGATCCTTCAGATAGCCCGGTTCGTGGCTGTCATAGACGTCAAGGTCGGAGAGCAGCAGGCAATCCACTTTCTGGGTGGCACCGTAGTCAAGGATCTGTCCGGCCTTCCAGCCAAGAGCGCGGATGGAAAAATTATCAAATCCCAGCGCCAGGCGGGGTGCGGCAGCAGGCGTCTGGGCGGAGACAGCACGGGAGAGCAGCGCCGGGGTCAGCACGGCAGCAGTTTGCAAAAGGGAGCGGCGGGTAGGCATGGCGGTAGGAATAGACTACAAACGGGCGGGAGACGGAATTATTGCTTAAAATAAAAGGCGCAAGGATTGGCTTTGCAGCCGCAATCTCCAAGGGTAATAAGGGATCTCATGAATTATTGGCCCCGTCTATTTGTTTGCGGATGTTTGCTGAGCACCGGTCCTCTCACCGCCCAGACTCCCGCGCCCATAGCGCCCGCCGCACCGGCGGTGCCCTACGAAGCCCCTCCTTCCCTGCGGGCCGATGCCATTTTTCCAGCCAACCTCCTGACGGGAGTGCACTATCGAGTGCGCAGCACGGTGGAAACCCAAGGCGGCGTGAACCGTTTCACCATCGACTCCGATGAAGGCGTCTTCACCGCCGACGGCAATGAAATGCTGATCGAGCGGCTCCGGGAGATCAATGCCATCTACCAACTCCGCCACATCTCCAAAGGGGACGAATACAAGTCTGCCCTGAAAACGGCGGCCTCCGCCCCGCTGGATCTGGCCAAGGGCATCGTGACCCAACCCAGGGAAACTGTACAGGGCGTGGCCAAAGGGGCTTGGAAGTTGATGAACCGCGCCGGCGAAGGCATCAAAGGAGCGGTTAGTGGCCGGGAACGCACCGCCTACGAGGAATCCGCCGGGCGGGATCTGATCGGGTTTTCCAAGGTGAAACGTCAGCTTGCTTTCAGCATGGGAGTTGATCCCTATTCACGTAATGCGGTGCTCCAGCAAATCCTCGATGAAGTGGCATGGACCTCCTTTGCCGGCAAAATGACTTTCACGGCCGCCCTCCTGCCGCTGGGTGGAGCCGCCGGGGCGGTCGCCACCGGCACCGGGGTCGGCACCACCTTCACCAGCAGCATCCGGGACAACAGCCCGTCGGACCTGCGCCTCCTCAATACCCAACAGCTGACGGCGCTGGCAATGCCCCCCGCCCTGGTCCAGTCCTTTGTGGAAAACCCTGCGTTTTCCCCTGCCCACCAGACCCTCATGACGCAAGCCCTGACCAGCCTTCGCGGCGTGGAAGGACTCGACGTCCTGCTGGACCTGACCAGCAGCGCGGCCGACGAGGATGATGCCCTCTTCTTCCAGCGCACCACCGAACTCATCGCCTGGGTGCACACCACGCAAAGTCCGCTCAGCCGGATTGTCAGCCTGAATGGCTTTCCCGTGTGCCTCGCCCGCGATGGCTCCGTCCTTGTGGCGCTGCACCTTGATTACGCGATCTGGAGTCCCGTCACTGACCGCTTCATCCAAGCCTTGCTCCATCCCCAGGGTCTGACCCCGAAAGGCTTTAAAGTCGCTCTGTCCGGCAGCGTCTCCCCTGCCCTGCGCCGGCAACTGGAGGTCCGGAACATCGCGCTCGCCGAAAAGCTAAGTCCGGTCCTCGCCCGGTGAACTTCCCTGCCCCTGATCCCCATCCACGCCCATGATGCGCTCCCTATTGATACTCACGGCATGTTCATCCCTGACAGGATGTCGTGAGGAACCTTCTGTGTTCACGGAGCTGGATGCCAACCAGGACCACCGCCTGTCCCTCACCGAACTCGAGCAGGGAGTCGCAACTGGCCTCTTCAAGACCTACGACGCCGACCAGGACCGGATCATTACGACGATCGAGTGGCGGAAGCTTGACCCGGACGGCGACCCGATTTTTATGCACCAGCGGGACGGCAACCGCGACGGCCGCATCACCCCTGAAGAAGCCCTCTCCAGCGTCCACCGGCGGGGGTTTTGCAGGGATCTGTTAATCAAGACCGATACCAACCATGACGGGGTGGTTGACTCCACCGAAGCCGGCATCTGGGCCTCGGACCATCCTGAAATCATCGAACGCCTCCGTCTTGGCGACTAATCCCAACCCACCAACCCTATGAACTCCACCTTCCGGTTTCTCCTGCTGGCCGCCGCCGCCCTGCCCCTCGCCGCCTGTGTCGATCCCTACTACGCCGGCGGATATCCCCCGCCTCCCGTAGTGGTCGGTGGTCC
>JAYUWQ010000719.1:0-8807 GCA_043753485.1 bacterium | reverse complement strand
TTAAATCTTCTGTCAATTCCGGCACAGATCCATCCCCTTGGCAACGCTGATACCGCTCCCTTCCATTGCTCCAATGTCCCCGCGCGGTTTTCTTTTTTCTCTGCCCCTTGTGATCGGGCTGGCCTGCAGCCAGGTTCCCGGCTCCTCCCAGGCCGCCGCTCCGGCCGCTGATTCCCCGCCCACCCCGGAGGTGGTGCCGCTCCCGGTTTTGCCCCTGTATCCCTCGGAACTTTACGTCCGGCTCTCGGAAGCGACCCGTCCGCAATGGCGCCAGCTTTACCGCACCACCGTCACCCGTTGCCTGGAGGGCCGCCAGCAGGCCGCCATGGGGCTCGGGGCCGTCACCGCCGATCTCTTCCTGGCGGCCCAGGCGCGGGATTCGCAGCAGATCAGAAATCTGGTGCAGGATGAGGAGACGATTGAAAAAACGCTCGGTCTGAATGAGCCGATGGCCAGTCTGCGCGCCGAAGTCCTGGCAGCAGCGGAGCTGTCGGACTGGAAACGCCTTGGGACCGGGATTGAAAAACTCAGCCTCGGCCACCGCCGCCACCTGCGCACCCAAAAGGACGAACCGCTGGCGGATCTTGCTTACATCGGGCAATGGCTCCGCACCCTGCAAACCTGTCACGCCGTCGTCCTCGCCCGTGAATTGACCGACCAGCGCCTCGCCATCGGCGATCCTGCCCTCATCACCGAGATGACCCGCCGCCTGCAGATCCTCAGCCCGGTGGGGACGGAATCCAGCCGCTGCCTCCGTCTGCTGCACAAACGCCTCGCCGGTCTCAGCCGCCTTTGGCCGGAAGACTCGTCTCCCGTGCCCAATCCCGCGGACCGCCTCCGTCGCTCGGCAGAACTCCTCAGCGATACGGTAGGGGAGCTCCTCCAGGAGGAAGAACCCGCCGCCTCCGGCACCCTTGCTGCTCCCAGGTGAGAGGACTGCTGTCCCGCCAGTGACCCTTGCAAAACGGAAGCAGTCAGCGGTTTACTTCATCCCGGGGTCCCGTTATTTCCCCCGCAACTCATCAATCCGCTCCCTTCCCGCATGGAAACCGATACCGCCTCCGCCGGCCCCTACGTCAAGCAATTCTCCGTCTTCCTCATCAACCGTGCCGGGGCGCTCCTCAGCGTGGTCCGGCTCCTCGGTGATGCCCACGTCCTGGTGCTTGGTCTCAGCCTGCAGGATTCGGTGGATGTCACCGTGGCCCGGCTCATCGTCAGCGACCCGGAGACCGTGGAAACCCTCTTCATCGAGCGCGGCATTCCCTTCAGCACCTGCGACCTCCTCGTGGTCCAACTCAAGGAGGGCGCCGAATCCCTCGGAACCTGCCTGACGGCCTTTCTGCAGGCGGAAACCAATATCCATTTCGCCTATCCCCTGCTGGTCAAAGGACGCGGGCTGCCCGCCCTGGCACTTCACCTCGAGGACATTGAGCTGGGAGCGGCCGTCATGCAGACCGAGGGGTTCAAAATCCTCCGGCAGAACGACATCAGCCGCTAACGGATGACCTCCCCTGACTGAAGTGACCCTGCCAGAACGGTGAGGGATCCACCCGGCGGCAAAACGGCATCGACCCAACTCTTCGAAAGCATCCGAAGCGCCTCGTCTCCCTCAACGAAGCCAAAAACCGCTTCAGCGCCATGCGCCGGATGCTGGGAGGCCAGGCCCCCTCAGGCCCCCTCAGGCCCGCCCGGGATTCCCCCTGAATGATTTGCAAATCCTGTTGGCGCCGGATAGGGTCAGGCCGCTCCATTGACTCCCCGCCCTTTGCCGGCCACCTGCCTCTCCCCTTTTGCAGCCTCTTGAAGTGGATATCCAAACACCCCTGTTGGCATAATACAAAGTTCGCCCCATTAAACCCGCCACTCACTATGACCAAATTACGCTTTTATGAGCATTTCGCGGTAGCTAACGGAACAATTTGGCTGGGTCTGATGTTATTGGCATTTTGCACGGGCACCCACATCAATACCGGGCTTTTCGGAGCTATTGGATTTCCCCTTCTTTCGCTTTTTTACGCCTTTTTCCGAAGGGCGCAAAACTCGGGAAGCGATGAACACTCACAGCCGCGACATATAACGATGGGCGAACAAGGCGCGGATGGCAACCCCCACTAGCCCCTTTGTTCTCCATGTTTCCACGTAACTCCAACCTCAACCCCGCGTTCAACGCCGGCTCCCGCTAGTGGGGTTGCCATCGCTCGGACGTTCGCTTTAGAAATGAAGACGTTCATAGCAGCCGCCATCACCTTGCTCGCCTTGGCCGGGAGATGTCCCGCTTGATTTGCGTGGCGACTTGAATCCATGAATTGCGGGTGGAAAGACGGGAAGTTGATGTGATCCACTTGAGGATGGAAGCGTTCTGCTGAGGATTGCACCCGGGTGGACCATTCCGCAGGTGGCAGGAGCAGCCCGCTTTCCGCCCTCAAGGGGCTCCGGCACCTTCAACATCCACCCAGCGGTCTCCCGATGCCCCCTGGAGGCACAATTCCTCATACTCCCCGTAATATCGTGGCGGCAACACCGTATCACATCGCGAGCCCGCTTGAAGCGCACGACCCCTGAACCACCTGCGCCGCGTCCCTTGAGTGCCCCTGTTCCGGTCCGCCGGTGATCCTGCCCCTTTTTGTTGATGAATCCCTTTCTGGCCTATCGTTATTTGTGGACCACCTTCCTTCTGGCCGGGGTGCTGGCCGGCGGAGTCACCAGGCTCCAGGCTGGCGAAGCGAAACCGGTTCCCTCCTTTCAGCGTGAGGTATTGCCTGTGCTGACGAAATCCGGCTGCAATGTCGGAGGCTGCCACGGAAAGTTGTCGGGGCAGAATGGATTCCGGCTCAGCCTGCGGGGGTATGCACCGGAGTGGGACCACGAATGGATCACCCGCGAAGTGAACGGCCGGCGCGTCGACTTCGCCTTTCCCGGCAAAAGCCTGCTGGCGGAAAAAGCCTCGGGCGGGGTGATGCACGAAGGCGGCACGCGCTTCCGCAAGGGATCGCGCGCATGGCAGACCCTCGTGGACTGGATCGCCGCACGGGCCCCCGGTCCCGTGGCCGATGAACCGATGCCGGTCGCCTTGGAAGTGACCCCGGGGGAGAAAACCCTTCAACCGGGTGAGCACCTTGAACTCAAAGTGTTGGCGCGTGAGGCCGACGGGCGCACCTCCGATGTGACCTGGCTGGCGCAGTTTTTTTCCAACGATGAGGCCTTGTTGCGGGTGACGCCGGAGGGAAAAGTCACCGCCCGCGGCCATGGCGAGGCTTCGGTGAGGGTGCACTTTTTGAATCTGGTGCAGGTGGTCCGCTGCACCATGCCCTACCCGCATGAGGTCGCCGCGGAAGTCTACGCGGAGCGGCGCAGTGTGGTGGATGGCCCCATTTTTGACAAACTGCAGTTATTGCGCCTGCCTCCTGCGGAAGACTGCAGCGACGCGGAATTCGTGCGCCGGGCATTCCTCGATACCATCGGGGTGCTTCCTTCGCCCCAGGAGGTGACCGCGTTTATCGCGGATCCTGCCCAGGGCAAGCGCGCCGCCCTCGCTGACCACCTGCTGGCCCGCCCGGAGTGGCTCGACTACTGGACGCTGCAGCTCGCGGATGTGCTGCAGAACCGCCGGGAGCGGGACCATGACGTGAGGGGTGTCAAAGGGGTGCGTGCCTTCCACGCATGGCTGCGCGGACGTCTCACCGCCGGTGCCGGCTGGGACCGCATCACCCAGGAAATCCTGACGGCTTCCGGCGATGTCCGCGAACACCCGGAGATTGGTTATTTCATTACGGTGGTCGGCGAGCACCGCGAAGTCGAAAAATCCGAGCTGCCCGATTCCGTCGCGCAGTCCTTCCTCGGCACGAGGATCGGCTGTGCCCGCTGTCATAACCATCCGCTGGAACGCTATACCCAGGATGATTTCTATCACTTCGCCGCTTTCTTTGGGAAGACCGGCCTGGTCCGCGAGAATCCGCAGCAGGGCGGCACCCGCCTGACGGTCCAGTCGCGCGAATCCGCCGAGCAAAGCAAACGCGTCGCCGAAGCCGTGAAGAAACTGGCTGAAGCCAAAACCGCCGGCAAACCCCCACAGGAACAAGCGGACCTCCAGCAGCAGCTGGCCGGTCAGGAGCAACGGCTCGCGGAGTTGCAGAGCCGGCCGCCTCAGGTAAATCACCCCCGCACCAACCAACCCATCATGGCCCGGGCTCTCGACCGCAGCACCCCGGTCTTGGCCCCGGAAACCGACCCCCGCGCCACCCTCGCCGATTGGGTGATCGCCAGTCCGGAATTTGCCGGAGCCATGGTCAACCGGCTCTGGCGTCATTTCTTTGCAGTGGGGCTGGTCGAATCCGTGGACGACCTCCGCGCCAGCAATCCTCCCTCCAACGCCGCACTGTGGCAGCTGCTGGGGGCGGAATTCCGTGGCCATGCGTTCGACCTGCGCCATGTGATGCGCCTCATCCTCACTTCCCGGGCCTATCAACTCAGTGCCGCCACCCGGCCCGAAAACCAGGCCGACCAGCGCTTTTTCTCCCACTACTATGCCCGGCGCCTGCCCGCCGAGGTCCTGTTGGACGCCCTCGCCGGTGCCACCGGGGTGCCGGATCAGTTTCCGGGATATCCGACCGGCCTGCGGGCCGTGCAGTTGCCTGACACCGGAGTGGCCTCGTATTTCCTCACCCTCTTCGGCCGTTCCGACCGCGTCACCGCCTGTGCCTGCGAACGCAGGGGCGAGGTCACCCTGCCTCAAATGCTCAATCTGCGGAATGGCAAGGAATTGCATCAGCAATTGAATCATCCCCACGGGCGGCTCACGGGCCTCCTGGAAAATCCTGACAACCAAGCCGTGCTGGAAACCCTTTATCTCACCTGTCTCGCGCGCCAACCCTCCGGGGCCGAACGCGCCCACTTCATGTCGCAGCTGGGCACTGATCCGCGCGACGTTGTCTTCCGTGACCTCTTCTGGGCTCTGCTGAACTCCAAGGAATTCACCTTCAATCACTGATCCGCCATGCTTTCGGTCAATCTCGCTCCCACCCGCTCCCACCTTTGCTCCGGCCACTCCCGGCGCGACTTTTTGAGGATCGGAACCCTGGCGCCCCTCGGCCTCTCCTTGCCGGCCTTGCTGGCCTCGGAACAAACCCGGCGCGTGGCCGGGGCCCCGGCAGCGCGGGCGAAATCCGTCCTCCTCGTCTACCTCGGAGGAGGAATTTCGCATCACGATACCTTCGATCTCAAGCCTGATGCCGTGGAGGAAATCCGCGGGAAATACCAGGGAATCCCGACCTCCGTGACCGGACTGCAGATCGGCGAACTGCTGCCCAAAATCGCCAAAATCATGGACCGTATTGCCTTGGTCAGGTCCGGCACTCATGAGAACGACCACCACGAAACCGCCTCCAACTGGGTGCTCAGCGGACGGTTTGGCACGCCCTTCGGTGATCATCCGGCCATCGGCGCCATCGTCGCCCATGAGACCGGATTTTCCGGGCTGGTGCCACCCTATGTCGCTGTGCCCAGCAACCCATCCTTCACCTGGGAACTCGGCAAAAGCGCCTGGCTGGGGGGACGCTGCGAGTCCTTCAAATGCGGCAACCCCAACGAGGCGGACTTCAAAGTCCGCGACCTGTCCGCGGGGAGCTCCCAGACCCCTGCTTCACTCGAACGCCGCCGCTCCCTGCTCAAGGCGATCGATCAACTCGGAGCCCGGGTGCAGGGCAGCGACCAGATCGCGACCTACGACGAGTTCGGGCAGAAGGCGGCCGAGATGGTGCTGGCTCCCCATGCCCAGGAGGCCTTTGCCATCGACAAGGAGGAGGCGGCGACCCGCGACGATTATGGCCGCAACGAGTTCGGCCAAAGTTGCCTGATGGCCCGCCGCCTTGTGGAAAACGGAGTGCGCTTCGTCACCGTGAATTACTCCGGTTGGGACCATCACGCTGACATCTTCAAAGGCCTCGACAAAAAGCTGCCCGAGTTTGACCAGGGATTCTCCGCCCTGATCCGCGACATGGATCAGCGTGGCCTGCTCAGCGATACCCTGGTGGTCTGCATGGGGGAATTTGGCCGCACTCCCAAAGTCAACGACAAGGCCGGCCGGGACCACTGGGGCCGTGCCGGCAGCCTGCTTTTCGCGGGGGCCGGGGTTCACCGCGGACTGGTCCTCGGCTCCACTGACAAAAATGGAGCCTTTGTCACGGACCGCCCGGTCCGCCCCGCCGACGTGGCATGGACCATTTATGAGGCGCTGGGCATCGACCCTGCCAAGGAAATCATCACCCCCGAGGGCCGGCCCGTCTCCATCCTCGCTGAGGGTGGCATGGTGCAGGAATTGTTTGCCTGAGGTGATTCGTTCCGTCCTGTTCCGTTTATTTCCAAATCGCCGTGAAGTGGTTTTTTCAGATTGGTTGCCCCGCGCTCGTTTGCATGTCCATGGCCGTGCCGTCCAGCGGTGCTGCGGACAAGCCGGAACCCGCCCCAAGGATCACCGCCATGGTGCCACTGGCAGTGCCTCAGGGCTTTTCCGGAACCGTGAGGCTGCGCGGATTCAAGCTGAAGGACATGACCGGGGCTCTCGTCGGCGGACCCGCCCAGCCTGACAAAATAGGGATCAAGGAAAAAAAGGACGCCGGCGCACCCCAGGGCATGGAGAAGGACCTCTTGGGAGAAAGCGGGGTGACCCTCGATCTCACTCTGCCCGCCGATTTTCCCGCGGGACCGCTGTCCCTGTCCTTGTCAGGAGACGAACGCGCGGCGCCGCCCGTGGTGCTGCAGGTGATTCCTCCGGCGCTGCTCCAGGAGGAAAAGGAGCCGAATAACGGATTCCCTGCCGCCATGACTTTGGAATCCGGCCACACCATTACGGGGCTGATCAACGGACAGCGCGACGTCGATGTTTTTGCCGTGGCCGGAAAAGCGGGACAAGCGCTCCGGATCTCCGTCACGGCTCAGGGCGTGGCTTCGCTGCTGGACCCGCTGCTGACGGTTTTCGATGCCTCGGGACAGGAACTCGCGACCAAGGATGATGCTGACCTGACGATGCGGGACGCGGCCCTGGAGGTGACCCCGCGGGCCGACGGGCCGGTTTATCTGGTCCTCCAGGATGCCCTCGACTTTGGCAGTGAATGGCACGCCTACCACATCAGTGTGTCTGAAGCAGCCCCGGAAACCAGCCGGGTCAGTTTTGCCCGCGACGTCTGGCCGGTCCTGCGGGCCAATTGCGTGTCCTGCCACCGTCCCGGCAAGCTGAAGGGGAAACTGGATCTGACCACCATGGCTGCCCTGACCAGGGGAGGCAAACATGGTGCCATCATCAAACATGGCATGCCCGCCGACAGCCCGCTGGTCACTTCGGTCAGCGGCACAGAACCCGACATGCCGCCCGAGGGTGAGCCCCTGACAGAAGCCGAATCCGCGATATTTTCCCGCTGGGTGGCGGAGGGAGCGGTGGATGACACCCCGGCCGGTGGACTGGGCACCCGGCGTCCGGCGGCGCTTCCCGTCTATCATGCGCTGCCCGCCGTGGCTGCGATGACTTTTTCGCCGGATGGATCGGTGCTCGCGGTGGCGGGCCATCACGAAATCATCCTGCACCGCAGCGATGGCAGCGCCATCACCGGACGTTGGTTGGGGGATTCCCCACGGATTGAATCCCTTGCGTTTTCGAAGGACGGGAAATTCCTCGCGGCCTGCGGCGGGGCTCCCTCCGAATTTGGTGAAATCCAGATTTGGGACGTGGCCGCAGGATCGCTGGTCCGTTCAATCCGCGCCGGATCGGACACGCTCTATGGCATCTCATGGTCCGACGATGGCACCAGGCTCGCCGCCGGGGGGGGCGACAAACTGGTGCGGGCCTTCGACGCCACCAGCGGGGCGGCCCTGATGGCATGCGACAACCATCTTGATTGGGTCTTCGGCACGGCCTTTGTCCATGATGGCTCCAAACTGGTCTCTGTGAGCCGGGACCGGGGCGTGAAACTGATTGATGTGGCCAGCGGCCATTTGATTGACGATGCCGCCCGTCCCCGCGAGCCGGTTCTCGCCCTCGCACGGCATCCCGGGGAGGACCTTGTCGCCTTCACCGGGACGGAAGGCAGAGTGCGTCTCCACCGCATGGCCCCCCGCGGAGGTCGGCTCAAGGAGGGGGATGACAAGGAGGAAAGCGCGGTGCGGGAGTTTGAACCGATGGACACGCCGCTGCACGCCGTTGCTTTCAGCGCCGATGGCACCCGCCTCGCTTGCGGCGGCCAGAGTGGCGAGGTCCGCCTTTTCCTCACGGAATCGGGAAAACGGGAAGCCACCCTGCCGCCCGCTGGCGGTCCCGTCTTCGCCCTTGCCTTCCACCCTGTCGAAAACCGGCTGGCCACGGCAGGAAGCGACGGGCAAATCCGGCTTTACGACCGCACCGACGGGACCTTGGTCAGGACCTTTCCCGCGGTCCCGCTTTCTGGGCCGGACTCCCCAGCGGTCCTGTCGACGCCTGTAAAGTGAGTCGTTCAAATCACGACACAAAGCACGAAGTTCACCAACTCTTGCACCCCCCATTTGCCGGACCGGTCTCGTAAAGTGGGGAGGGGTTTTCGTTTTTCCCTCGTAATTTACGTCGCAATTTGTAACGTCACCAGCCAAACCCTTATATGAAAATTTATGCGATTTACCAAAGTAAATGGGCTATTTTAATTGCGATATGGGCTCTCTCTATTGGATGCGAAAAAATTCACACTAGCGGTTCATTCCTGTGTGGATGATGGGTAGAGGCGTTTGAGTTTGATGCGGGCGTCGGCGGTGGTGAACTGCCAGTCCGTGGAGGCGTTGGCGGCGTTGCG
>JAYUWQ010000718.1:0-3395 GCA_043753485.1 bacterium | reverse complement strand
CCTGAACCGACCGGAAATGAACTGCCTGCCGAACCGGTGGGGTTGGAGGTTTTTTTGAAGGATCTGGCGGCGGGGGCGGAGTTGCGGGCGGTTTTGGGGACGGAGACGGGGCGGAAGTTCCGGGGGGTGCTGGCAGGGATGGACCCGATGCGGGGGCTTTGTGAGGTGCGGACGCTGAAGCCAGACTCGGTGCGGGTGCTGGCGAAGGTGGAGGCGGATAGTGCTCCTTCGATCCTGGCGTTTTGTAGGGGCTACGGGGCCGCGCTCAGCGTCATTGAAACCTTCCGCCTGCCACCCACCGAGAAGCCCGCGCCTCCGCAGAGCCGGAAGGCCGGACGCACCATTCCACCCCACCAAGCCTGATTTTCTCAACCAACCATGGAGCCAGAACCAATCGCACCCACTCCCGCCGCCGCTGAACCCGCCGGCTTCCAAGTCTCCACCCTCTTTGGGGGAGATCCCACTCCGGCGCCTGTCCCGGCCGCTCCGGACCCGGCTCCTACTCCCGACCCCACGCCCGCGCCGGCTGCCGCTCCCGCGACGCCTGCCACGATGTTGGAACAGATGCTGACCAACCCCGCCGCAGTTCCTGAGCCAGCCAAGGAAACGCCCCCGGCCACGGAAGCGAAGGCCGCCGGGTTCAGCATGGAAGCCTGGTTGAAGGAGCACTATCCGGAGGCCCCGGATGGCATCGCCAAGGTGGACAACTGGAAGGCCTCCCGGGACATCAACGTCAAATTGATCCAGACCTTGGCCGAGAAGGAAGCCGAACTGGAAGCTGCCAAAGCTGCGCGTGCGGAGCTGAAGGCCGATGGCGGGGCCGCCCTCCCGGAGACGGAAGCCGTGAAGAAGCTGTCGCTGGAAATGGCTACCCTGCAGGCGAGGTATGACAAGGAGCTGGGGGAGTTCACGACCAGCAAAGCAGCCGGGGAACTGGAGGCGAACCATGCTTTCCGGCAGGAGCACGATGGGCAGCGGGCGGCGTTGTTCGATGCGGCGAAGGAGGTGGCGGAGGAGGCGGGGATCAGCGAGGAGACTTTGAAGTCGATCTTCGATGCGGAGTCGGAATACAAGATGGCCAAGGCCCTGGGTGCGGTGGAGGATGAAACGGCGGCGGGGCTGCTGAAGGAGAAAGCCAACCAGTTCCGGGGACTGACCCGGGCGAAGGAGTTTTCTCTGAAAAGCCCGACGGCGGAGCTGCAGAAGTGGCGGGACTACGAGGCGGGGATGCCGGGGGTGCTCAGTGGCAAGATCACGGAAGGGCTGCGGCAGCGGTTCGCGGCCGAGGCCCAGACGGTGGGGAAGGAGCTGACCGACCCGGCGACCGGGGAACTCTTCTTCCGCACCCCGGCGGGGAAAGCGGTGCTGGCCCAGATCCAGTCGCGCTTTGACGAGGGGTTTGACGTGACCCCGGCCGAGCACGTGCGCCACATGGCGATGGCGGAGGCGATGCCGATCTACCGGGACGTGGCGGCCAAACAGGCGGCCACGATCGTGGAACTGCAGCAGCGGCTGGCGCGGTATGAGAAGGCGGAGCCGGCGCAGGGGGGGAGAGCGCCGGAGGGCGGGGCAGGGAAGGGCGGGTTTGACGTGGGGGCGATGTTTGGGGGGCGGTAGGGGAAGGGGGAGGGGCCTCTTTTTGTCCAGACGCCTTAATATTTAGATAATCAGCAAGGATTACCTTGTCGCCCAAGGCGTCCTCTATAATGTTTGGTTTCCATTCCATCTGAGGACGCCCAACTTCCCCTTAACCGGCCTTCCCATTTCCCATACCTTGAACTATGCCTTCGCTCGATTTTAGAGGAAAGAGCTTCATCTACACGCACCATCTCGGGGTGCCGTACCGCGAGCTGCTGGTGGTGGCGGATAAGAGCTGCCCCGAGGAGGGCAGCCTGCCCGACCTCGACGACAATCTCATCCTCCATGGCGACAACTTAGAGTCCCTCAAGGCCCTCCTTCCGCGCTACGCCGGCCGCGTAGACTGCATCTTCATCGACCCTCCCTACAACACCGGCACCGAGGGCTGGTGCTACAACGACGCCGTCAACGCACCGCTAATGCGCGAATGGCTTAAGCAGGAGGGCAACCCCGTCGAACGCGACGACCTCCAGCGCCACGACAAATGGCTTTGCATGATGTGGCCCCGCCTCCAGCTACTCAAAGAACTCATGGCCGAAGATGGTGTGCTTGTCGTGACGCTCGATGACAACGAGCAACACCACTTCCGCGCAATAGCGGACGAAATTTTCTCCATAGAAGAGGGTTTTTATGGGCACATTGCTTGGCAGAAAAAATACGCCACTGCCAATGACGCGAAAGGGTTCTCGCCGATGTTTGACCACGTAATTGTGTATCGGAAAGGGACGGAATTCTCGCGTAACCTTCTCGGAAGGACCGAGGCGAACGACGACAATTATCGGCATGAGGATGCCGAAGGAGTGTTCAGGATTAGTGACTACACGTGTAATAAGACGGCTGAGGAAAGGCCTAATTTATACTATGCGATCACGAACCCAAACACCAAGGAAGAGATCTGGCCAAAGAGGACCGCAGTATGGCGCTACTCGAAGGAACGTCACGCCGAAAATTTAGCAAAGGACTTGGTTTCTTGGGGCGCGGACGGGAGGGGCCGTCCGGGGTTTAAGCGCTACAAGCACTCCCTAAAGGGCGGGGGAGGAACCGTTCCTAGCACGTGGTGGCCGCACGAGTTTGCAGGACACACCGATGAGGCGAAAACAGAACTCCGTCAAATTCTCCATGACCTACCCGAGAGCCTGCAGACAATTACGCCAAAGCCCGTTCGTTTGATCGAACGCATCCTCGAATTGACCACGGATGAAAACTCCCTCGTGCTAGACTCCTTCGCTGGAAGTGGCACTACAGGCCACGCGGTGCTTGCTTTAAACGCAAAAGATGGTGGAAATCGGCGTTTCATCCTGTGTGAAATGGAGGCTTATGCCGACACACTTACTGCCGAACGAGTGCGGCGCGTGATACGCGGCTACGACTTCACCGGCACTCACCTAGCTGAGTTACATCCTCCGGAGAAAGTGACGTGGACCACATTCTTCAAAGATACAAAACGGAACCGAATTCTGGAACGCATCCAAGGCATTGAGAACCTCGAAAGCGCGAACTACGACAAAATTGAAAAAAAGATTACCGACGGCGTTCTAACTATCGTGGGCCAGAAGCAGGTGAAAAAAAGGATGCCCGGCCTAGGCGGCAGCTTCACCTATTTGGAGCTGGGCGAGGCGATGGACCTTGAGCGCCTGCTTGCCGAAACGCCGGGCACGCTGCCCAGCTTCACCGCATTGGCGCGCTACCTTTTCTTCACCGCCACCGGCCACACCCTTCCCGCCCCTGACATGCCAGTCGCCTCGAAGGCTAAGGGA
>JAYUWQ010000717.1:0-3410 GCA_043753485.1 bacterium | reverse complement strand
AGTTAGCCGATGTTTTCCACCTGACGGATGAGGAGCGTTCCGCGCAACTCGCCAGCTGGCTGAATTCCCTCCAGGCGGTGCAGGATGTCCTGGATGATTTTTTCAGCGGAGACCCGATCAGCGAACAGAACCTCTCCGAATGGAGGAAGGGTGGTTATCAGGACTGGGTCAAACACGAGGAATCGCTGGCCTGGGTGCGCCAACTCCGGGAGGAAGCGGATGATCTCTCGGAGGAGGCAGGCTTGGTCCCGCTGTCGGACTGTCTCTCCGGCATGCTGGCCTTGGCCTTGGGCAAAATGATGGCTCAAGCGGTGGCCAAGCCCTTTGAGGAGGAGGGCGTCCGGGAGGAAATAATCTCCCTCGCCCGCGAACTCGCCGTGCTGCGGCGCGATGACCACCGCGCGGCCCAGCTCCGCATGGAACTGGAAATCCACACCCGCCAGCAAGCCGTCGCCAAAATTGAGGATGAAGCCGATGCCAAAATCCGCAAAAAGTGGGGCCCCCTGCGGGAACTCATGGGAGATCTCGGTTGGGAGGCCAGCTTCCGCCAGATGACCGAAAACTTTGACCCCGAGCTGGTGAAGAAGTACCGTGATCTGCTCGACCTGCAAATGGCCGGACCAGTAGAATTGCCACCCCACCTCCGCAGGAGATCGGATGACCCCGCCGCCTGAATGCCCGCTGATCAAACCAGATCAAACCAGATCAAACCGCATGGAGGATCCGGATTCGAATGTCTGGGACAGCCTGCCCCTCTTCGCCAACGGTCCTGCCCGCTATCTCTTAAAAGACCAGCCGGTGGGGCAATCCCTCGGTGTCTGGGTGCGCGCCACCGCAGGTTCGAAGGCCCCAGCCCGGCCGATGATCAAATTCCTCACCTGGAAGTTCCTCGACAGAAGCGGAATTTTTTTATAAATCCATTTGCCCCCCCCCCCCACCATAACCGCTTTCTGCTTCATCATTAAGCTCTTTCTATGACCTATTCCATCCTGTCGCGTTTGCGGCGCACTCCCCGCGTTTGGACGTGGTATGCTGTGTGTGCCGCCTTATTCTCCCCCGGCAGCGCCCACGCCTCCTTTCTCCAGGGCGAGGCGCTGGACAATGTGGCAGATGCCATGTCCTGGCTGGTGCTGGTGCTGGTCCCGATAGTCGGCATCGTAGCCTTCTGGCTGGTACACATCCTGCCGGAGAAAATCGCGGAGAAAAAGAAACATCCTCAGACGCACGCCATTCAATGTCTCTGCCTGATGTCCCTCGTTTTCGGCGGGCTGCTCTGGCCGCTGGCCTGGTTGTGGGCCTACAGTAAACCCGTGTTTTACAAGATGGCTTACGGCACGGATATTGATGAATCCATCGGCCATGGCAAAAAGGAAAAAACCAAAGGAGACGCCAAGGCGGGAACCAAAACCACGATCTCGGCCGAATCCAATGAAGTGGAAAAGCTCCGCAGCCGCATTGCAGAACTGGAAGCCCAGGTCAAAACGGAAGGAGGGGCGGTCTAATGGATATCATTCTTCTCGGCATCTATTCGTTTTTCGTCTGGCTTATCTTTTTCAAGTTCAAGTGGCTCCCGTGGAATATCACCAGCCAGGTGATCGTGGTGACTATCCCCATCATCGTCCTCACGATGATGATTTTCTTCGTGAACATCTGCGCACCGTCCTCCTCGGATGTGCGGGCCATGAACTATGTTATTCCCATTGTGCCGCGCGTGACCGGCCAGGTCACTGAAGTGCCGATTGAGCCCAACCGGTCCATCAAAAAGGGTGACGTGTTGTTCAAGATTGATCCGGTGCCATTTGAACTGACGGTGAAAGCGGCGGAAGCCAAACTGGAGGGCTTGAAGGTTGCGGTGGTGACCGCCGAAGCCACCCAACGCAGCCTGGAGGACCAGGTCCGCAATGCCGCCGCGAAAAAGGCGGCCATTCAGGCCCGGCTCACCCTGGCGGCGAAGCGGGTGGAGCAATACACTGCCCTCGCCAATGCCGGGGCCGGACGCCGCGCTGACCTCGAACAGGTGCAGGCTGAGGTGGCCAATCTGGAAAGCGAAATTGTGGCCGCCGACGCCACCGAGTCCCAATCCAAACAAAAGCTTTCCGCCCGCACCGGAGCTGGGGAATTTGATGAAATCGCCAAGGCCAAAGCCCAGATCAGCCAGGCAGAAGCCGACCTCGCCAGTGCGCAATTCGATTTGGAGGGCTGCGTGTATCTCGCCCCGGCAGACGGCCGCGTCACCAACCTGGCGCTGCGTCCTGGCGTGCGCGCCGCGCAGTTGCCCATGTCGCCCGTGATGAGTTTCATTGAGGACAGCGACCAATGGGTGATGGCCTTCTTCCGCCAGAATGAACTGCGTTATGTGAAGCCGGGCCAGGAGGCGGAGATTTTCGTGAAAACGCACCCCGGCCGCATCATCAAATGCAAGGTGGACTCCATTCTCTGGGCCACTGCGCAGGGCCAGATGCCCATCAGCGGCAGCCTCCAGGGCAGCTCAGCCCCTGCCGCGCCGGAGGAACGCATCGCGGTGCGCCTCCTCGTGGAACCCAAGGACCGGGAAATCTTCCTCGCCGCCGGCGTCCGCGGCCAGGGAGCCATCTTCACCGATGAGGGCGTGATGCTGCACGTCCTGCGCAAGGTTTTCCTCCGCGTCTCCACCAAGATGGACTGGTTCGTTTTCAAACTTCACTGAGGTCTGCCCCTGTATGAACAAACTCATTCCCGCAGGTGCCGCCTGCTGCCTGGGCCTGGCCTCCTGCACGCCCTTGAAAGTTCCGCCCGGTGGACCCGATATCCTGACGGATGCCGCCCGCGCCAAAATCCCCGGCTCGTGGAGTGGCAGTCACCGCAGCGGGCCGGTAGTGCCGGATTGGGTCCGCACCTTTGGGGACGCCGAACTCAACCGGCTTGTGGAGGATGCCGTGGCACGGAATCCGGACCTTGCGGTGGCAGCCGCCAAAGTGGAGGCCTCCCGCGCCGCGGTGCGGGTCGCCGCCGGTTCCTTGTATCCGCGCGCCGGGATCAAACTGATGGGGGAAGGGCAGGTCAAGGCCTTGTCAGGGGACCTTGATACCGGGATTGATCCACCCAGCCTGGGAGGACTCGGGGTGGAGAACGCCGGGGGCGGGGGCGACACCAACAGCGTTGATAGCAATTCCATCCGGGGCGTCGAAGGGCTTGGGATCGGAGCCTCTTGGGAAGCCGATGTCTGGGGACGCCTCCGGGCCAAAAAAGCTGCTGCCGTGGCAGAAAGCGAGGCTGCGGAAGCCGACTTTGAATACGCCCGGCAATCCCTCGCCGCGACGGTGGTCAAGGCATGGCTCTCGACGATCGAAGCCTCCCAGCAGGCCGCCAATGCGCGCGAAACGATGGGTTTGTATAACGATTACCTGAAACTCTCGGAAGTGCGCCAGAAG
>JAYUWQ010000716.1:0-8885 GCA_043753485.1 bacterium | reverse complement strand
ATGAATTCCTCGACCTCGTGCGCTTTATGTCGGAGCTGGGCAAGGAAGGGAAATACAAGGTGCAGTCAGATAGTGTGATCCGCCGCTGGCGCCTGCCGCAGCCCGCTCCGGACTTCGGGCAGACCATCAACCGCGAAGGCCTGCGGGCCCTCACGATGGAGCAGCCCGGCCTGGCCTGGATTCCCGCCTACAGCCGGGTCGATGGCGATCTGCCGCTCGCCGAGATCCCGCTCATCAAGCTCTATCAAGTCGAAGGACGCGTGGTGCAGGGTGAAATCGACATCACCACCGCCGGTCCCATGGTGCTGAAAATCTCGGACCCCGCCGGCATGAAGCTGTGGGTGGACGATAAGGAAGTCCAACCCGCCGCCCTGGTGCCGCTCGACCTCCCCGTGGGCAAACACCGGATCACCGTGCTGCTGGATCCCGCCGCCCGCCAGACCCCTCTGCGCATGGAAGCCGAAGCTGCCGCCGGGTCCAATGCCCGGGTAGTGCCGGTGGGCGGCGTCTGACCGCCGGCCCCGCCGGAGGACTCCTCCCACCCCATCCCCGCTCTTGTCAGGAGATCCTTCGCTCCCGGTCCCCCCGGCTGTCCGGCTCGTCCTGATCGCGGCGGCCAGCCGCAACCGCGTGCTGGCCTCCCACGGGCAGATCCCCTGGCATCTGCCGCGGGACGTGGCCCACTTCCGCGCCCGCACCGCGGGTCGCTGGTTGCTGCTGGGACGCATCACCTATGAACAGATGAACGGTTGGTTTCGACCGGGTCAGGTACCGGTCGTGATGACGCGTCTGGCAGACGACTTCACTGTGCCCGGAGGCTGGGCCGTGCCTGATCTTCCCTCAGCTATGCAGCTGGCAGCCTCCCACGGCGTGGCGGAGTTGATGGTTTGCGGGGGAGGGCAGGTCTATGCCTCCAGCCTTCCGTGGGCCGATGAAATAATCCTGACCACGGTGGAAACCGAGGTGCACGGGGAAACCCTGTTCCCGGAACTGCCTGCAGACCAGTGGCGAGCGGTGGACCAGCAGTCCTTCCCCTCCGATTCCGCCAATGCGTGGCCCCTGACCATCACCCGGTGGGTCCGCGCGTAAGGCTCCATCCCGGGGAAACGGCATGGTGCCAGGGCCGGTAAAAAACCAAACGGTGAGGGTCCCCATCCCGTCGCCCCCGTCATTCCATGGCACGGAAGGAAAGGCTGGAGCGGGACCCGTGGATTTTTCTTTCCGGCGTCCGCCAGAGGCGCTATCGTCTCCCGGTATTGACAGGCCTGCCATTGATGCCTGGAGAGTGCGGGTTTTAACCGGAATTTATGAGTGCCATTGCCTCTTCGGGAAAAAGTGAAAGCGAAGCTTACCCTGCGGCCGGGCAGTTCAACACCACCCAGTGGGGGATGGTAGTGCTGGCCGGGCAATCCCAGGCACCTCAGGCCGGCGAGGCTTTGGAGAATCTTTGCCGCACCTATTGGAGTCCCATCTATGCCTACGTGCGGCGGAAGGGACACCGCCCGCATGATGCGCAGGACCTCACCCAGGAATTTTTTGCGAGGCTGCTGGAAAAAAAATACCTGAAACTGGCCTCCCAGGAGCGGGGGCGGTTCCGGTCCTTTCTTCTGAAATCACTCCAGCATTTTCTCGTGAACGAGTGGGCGCGCGGCCAGTCGCAGAAACGGGGCGGCGGGCAGGCGTTGCAGGCCCTTGATGAAAACGCGGTCGAACAGAGCTACCAGCAATCCATGGCCGGCCAACTGGGGCCGGAGACCGTTTACGACCGGCGGTGGGCCCTGACCCTGTTGGAAAGGGCGATGGAGGGGCTCGGCGCAGATTATGCCGCCACGGGGAAAAGGGAACTCTTCGAACGGTTGCAGCCCCTGCTCCTGACGGAGGGCGCCGGGGCTTCCTATCGTCAGGAGGCGGCGCTGCTGGGACTGACCGAAGGCGCGGTGAAAGTCGCTATTCACCGGCTGCGCAAACGCCTCGGCGCAGTCGTGCGGGCGGAGGTCGCCCGCACCGTGGCGGACCCCGCGGACGTGGACGGGGAATTAAGGTATCTCATGGCGGCGTTGAATTCGTGAGGGCGGGGTCCTCCCGGGGAACCCCGGCGGGGAAGCCGCCGGTCATCCGATGGGTTTGCAAGCTCACTAACTACCTGTAATCTGCGCCGCTCTTTCGGTAACGATCGAGTGCAGACGCGGTATTTGCGGTAGTCCGCATTATTTGATTCTGCGGCCTTGGCTTATTGTATGCCAAGCAGAAGGAGTTGGCCTACGGAACCCGGGGAAAATTGCAGCGGCGCTGGGAAAACTCCGCAGATCCAGATCGGTACCGGCACTTTTTCCAGGATGCCATGAATTTTATGCCCGTCCTGTAACCATGTTCGGGTTTATTTGTAGTAATGCCCGGATGCAGGGGGAGGCCACAGGTGCCCTCGAAACACAGAAGCCAAAAGCCACAACCAATTCTCCGCATTCACTCAACGATATGAAACAATCAATCTGTCTCCCTCTTGCGAGTGTGCTGGCCGTCAGTGTTCTCGCTGTAGTCCCTTCTGTTTCAGCAGCGCCGCCAGGCGGCCGGGCCGCTAAAATCCTCCATGAGTTCACGCTGCCGCCGTTCAGCCTTTCAAATTTCGGATACAGTTCCGCGGAATTGACGGCAGCCGCCGCCAACGGAGCAGTCACAGACAGTCCCGGAATCGGCTCCGGTTTGCAACAGTTGAACGGAAACCATTACTTGTCGGTCACGGATCGCGGACCCAACATTGATCGAACGGTCGCTGTCGGCGGGGACACCTTTAAAGCGTTCCCGTTTCCCCAGTTCACTCCCACCATTGTGGTGCTTAAAGTCGTCAATGGTCAAATTGTGCCGACGGACTACCTCCCGATCGTGAACGACTTGAACGAAAATGTGACCGGGCTGCCTAACGGGCCGGCCGACGATGGCCCGGGTTATGTCAGCCTTACCACGCCCACCACCAGTCCGATTCCCTACAACCATGACGGTCTGGACACCGAAGATATCCACACGCTGCCAGGGGGCGGGTTTATCCTCGTCGAGGAATACAGTTCCTCGGTGGTGATCGTCAGTGACACAGGCAATGTGCTGCGGCGCTACACTCCCGGAGGCAAGACCTTGGCGGCCGCGAATTACACTGCCGGAGTGACGACTCCCGCCGCCAATTACGCTGTGAGAGATATTCTGCCGCCGGTTCTGAAACAACGCCGTGCAAACCGGGGCTTTGAGGGCATCGCCGTATCTGCCGACGGCCGCACAGCCTACACCGTGATGCAAAGCCCGCTCGGATCCACGAGTGCCGGCAGTCCAACTGCTACGCCCCCGGTCCCCCCGAGCCCTTATCGGAATACACTGCTGGTGCGCATCCTTCGCATGGACATCAGCGATCCGCTCGACATACAGGTGACGGGGCAATTTGTCGTGTACATGAGCCCGCCTGCGGCCTACCCCACCGGCAACAATGCGCGTGATCTCAAGATCAGCGCGACGGCGTGGGTGTCAGAAGACCGGCTCCTGTTCCTTGAGCGGACTGACAAGCCCGGTGCCGGCGGTGCGAAGCTGATCCTTGTGGATCTGACCAATGCCACCGACGTTAGTGGTCGTGCGGACGCCGGAACCCCGCTGGTTTACGAAAATGTGGCCACCAATCTCGCGGCGCTGGTGCCGGCGGTCGTTCCCGCAACCTCACAGGTCGTGCTGGACGTGAACGCTGAACTTCCCTCCATCACCGACTTCAAACTGGAGGGGCTTTCTATTTTGAACGCCAACACGGTCTCCATCAGCAACGATAATGATTTCGGCATTGGAGACGCTCCGGGCCGGAGTTCCAAAATCTGGCAGATCCTGCTGAGCCAGCCGCTGCGCTGAACCAGGCGCGTCACTCACTCCGCCATTTCTCCCCGGCGTTCTTCAATCGGGGTCCCTGCGGTTCCTGGCCGCAGGGACTCCTTTTATGGATCGTCACTAAAATGACGGCATTGATTTCGTTGAATAAGACTGGAATCCAAAGCCTTCGATCCTGTATCAAGGAGGCATCAATCCGGAACGTCGCCATTGTTTATGGACGGAAATCTTGAATGTGGACATTGTCGCGCTCTCCTCACCACGCAGGCGGTCAAGGGATTGTGTGCCAATTGCCTGCTGCAACTGGCGCTGGACCCTCCCACTGAACCCGGTGCCGGGCGGGAGGCGGAGGATCCGGCCCGGGCCGCTCTCCCGCAGGGCCGGCGGATCGGCGACTATGAAATCCTGGAAGAGATCGCCCGGGGGGGCATGGGGGTGGTTTACAAAGCAAGACAACTCAGCCTGCACCGCGTGGTGGCCCTCAAGCTGATGCTGGCCAATGACTTTTCATCGGCTTCCCTGGTAGAGCGTTTCCTGACCGAGGCCGAAGCGGTCGCCCGCCTGGAGCATCCGGGCATCGTGCCCATCTACGGGATCGGCTCCCACGAAGGGGTCCATTTTTTCAGCATGCGGTTCCTCGAAGGCGGCACCCTCGCCAAGGCGATGGCGCGGGAACGGTACACTCCACGGGCCGCCGCCGGGCTGATGATCCAAGTGGCTGGGGCGGTCCATCATGCGCATCAGCGCGGCATCCTGCACCGGGATCTGAAGCCCGCCAACATTCTCTTTGACCGGGAGCGGGAGCCGCTCGTGGCCGATTTCGGGCTGGCGAGATTTCTCGAACACGACAGCCTCCTGACCCAGAGTGTTACCGGCATGGGCACGCCCAGTTATATGGCTCCCGAACAGGTGACCGGCCAGTCGAGGGAGCTGACCACGGCGGCAGATATCTACAGCCTGGGAGCCATCCTTTATGAGCTCCTGACCGGACGGGCGCCCTTCCGTGGGCCCACCTTGATGGAAACCATCCGACAGGTGGTGGAAGCCGAGCCGGAGCGGCCCCGCCGTCTGAATCCCGCGGTGGACCGGGACCTGGAAACGGTGTGCCTGAAGTGCCTGGAAAAGGCCCCCCAACGCCGATATCGTTCTGCTGACGCTTTGGCGGAGGACTTGGATCGCTGGCTGGCCCACCGGCCCATCCTCGCCCGGCGCACGTCCCCGGCGGAACGGGTCTGGAAATGGGCGCGCCGTAAGCCGGTGGTTGCCGGCCTCGTGGTGGCATTGCACCTTGTGGGACTGGCCGGGATCATCGGCATCCTCTGGCATTCCGGTCGTGCCAACCTGCTGGCCCGGCGCGCCATGGATGAGGCGCAGCGGGCCACGGTCGAGGCTGGCCACGCCCGCCAGGAATACCTGCGGGCGGAGAGTCAATTGTGGAAGGCCAATTTCAACGAAGCCCGCTTCCGGCGCATGGCCGGAGGTCCCGGCGCCCGCGTGCGCAGTTCCGCCATCCTGCAGCAGCTCATCCAGCTTCCCGGTTTGACGGAAACGCAAATCCTCGACCTTCGCGAAGAAGCCATCGCCCAACTGGCGCTGATGGATGTGGTGATGCCTTCAAAGTGGATCACCAAGCCATCGTGGAAACCCTTGGCTTGGAATGCCACGTTGAATCAATACGTGCATGACACCGGTTCGAACCGGATCGAGGTGCGCGCCTTTCCCTCGGAGCAGGTGGTCGCCACCTTTCCCGGTCCGCCGGAATCTGTGTTGTCCCAGGCTGTTTTCAGTTTGGATGGTCAATTCCTCGTGGTGCGCTTCAGCAAGGCCGGCGGCGCGGTGATCGCATGGCGGTTGCCTCACCCGGAACCCGTCCTCCACTCCCTCTGCGCCAATGCTGGCCAGGGACAATTCATGGGGATTTCGCCGGACAGCCGCACCCTTGCCTTGCTGACCCCGCAGGGCGTGACTGTCCAGGCTCTCTCGCCCCACAGCCGCCCCCGTTTTCTGCAGGAGGGGCGTCCCGCCGCCAAACTGGTCTTCTCCCCCGACTCCCGGCAGCTGGCGGTGTTATTGAAGGAAACTCCTGACATCGTCGAGATCTGGGACGCCGCCACGGGCGCGGTTTGTTGTTCGTTCAGGGCGGGTTTTGCCCCTGGGGTGGTGGCTTGGAATCCTGACGGATTACATCTGCTGCTCGGCGGCGACCGGGGCCGGCTGGAAATGCACGGGATCCATCCCGGACAGGCCAACCTCGGGGTGGGCGCGCCGGTCGTGCTGCCGGGCCATGTGGCCAATATTGAGCATGCCATGTTCACCCCGGACGGGGCCACCGCCATCACTTACGCCTGGGATCAGACCAGCACGGCCCGGGATGTCGTCTCCGGCCGCATCCTGCTCCGGGAGCCGGCCATGGCCCTGCTGGGCATCAGCCCGGGCGGGGACCGGTTGCGGGTGAAACGGGACAGTCCGCTGTCCGAATCTGTGATTTTCCTGATGCCCTGCACCGGGTACCGCACGGTCGCATGGGCAGGGGAGGCCCGCTCCTCCCACGGGGACTGGATCAGCCCCGGAGGCCATCTGGGCGTGGTGAATAATGATAGCGCGCGGGCCCAAACCGAAGGGCAATGTCTGCTCTGGGATTTCCCGCATGGCAGGGAGATTGCCCGGTTGCCGGGGGTTTGTGCCGAGTTCAGCGCCGACGGTCACACCCTGTTCACTTTCGAGCGTTATGGGGAAAACCGGGTGCGGCGCTTCGATGTCCGGCCGGAGACCCTGGCTCAGCTGCCTGTTTCCTGGAGTGAAGGCACCGTGGTCTATCAAGGCAGTCCGGAGGAAAAAATCAATGCCGGGACCCTGGCCCCTGACGGACGCACCCTCGTGATCGCCGCCACCGATCAGCTGATCTTCCTCGATAGCCAGGGCGAGCGGCCCGTCCGCCGCTTGATCCTGCCGGCTCATACCGTGGAATTGAGCCGCGATGGCCACTGGCTGGCCACCAGATACCACAATACCGCCACCGTGCTCCGGACCGCACCCGATGGTGAGGCAAAGCTGGTTCTGGCGGAAAACAGTCTCGTCCGATTCAGCCCCGACAGCCAATGGATGGCCGTGGTCACCCGGGAGACGGTGGAGATTCGTCAACTCCCCTCGCTCCAGCCGGTCTGCACCGCCATCGCCCTCGCTGCCGGAAGTGGCGTGACCCCGCCGCTCCAATTCTCCAGGGACGGCCGCCTGTTTGCGGTGGCCTTCAACCGGACCCAGGTGAGGCTCCATGAAACCTCTACCGGGCGGGTGCTGGCGACGCTGTCCCCGCCGAATCCTGCCCAGATCATCGGAAATCATTCCCTTGCCTTCAGTCCGGACGGTCAGTGGCTGATCGCCGCCAAGGATGATGGGGAAACCATCGCGTGGGACCTCCCCTTGATCCGCTGTGAATTGGATAAGCTGGGACTGGACTGGAAGGACAGTGAACCCGAGCTGACGGAACGCTAGGCCTGATAGGATCGCGCCGGATCGCCAAAAGGGCAGGGGAAGTAAAGTAGTGGACCAGCATCCCCGCAGGTTCAGTTGCCCCCGGGTGGCCGGGCCTCCCCTCGGGTTTCCCAGAGTCAGGGCCCTCAAAAGAGCTTGTCGATAGAGCTCTACGCCGGGATGAAGGGGCCGGAAGGCATTCCTCACTCGCCTTTCAGATCCGCGACGATTTGATACGAGCGCAACCGGTCTTCCTGACGGAAAAACTGCGAGTGGATCATCAGTTCGTCCGCCTGGGTGGTCTCCACGAACTCCAACAGTTTAGCCTTCACGGTTTGCGGGCCTCCGATGATGGCCGCACCGAAAAACTGCTGGACCTCTGCGGCTTCCGCCGCACTCCAACGGCCTTCCATCGACTCCACCGGCGGCGGGACTTTGGAGCGCTGGTTGCGCACGATGTTGAGAATCTGCTGCTGCGAGGAAGTCGAAAGAAACCGGGCTTCCTCGTCCGTCGGGGCCGCAATCACCGGCACGCCGACCATGGCATAGGGCTCCGGCCAGGCTTCCGATGGCTGGAAATGGCTCCGGTAGAGCCGCAGCGCCTCATGGAGCAGCCTCGGAGCGAAATGCGCCGCAAAGGCAAAGGGCAACCCCAGCAGCGCGGCGAGCTGGGCGCTGAAGGTGCTCGACCCCAGGAGCCACACCGGAACCTTCGAGCCCATGCCTGGGATGGCCCTCACCTGCTGGCCCTCCACCGGATCGCCCAGATAATGGATCAGTTGCTGGACGTTCTGGGGAAAATCGTCTGCGGCCGTGGGCTCCCGGCCGAGGGCCCGCGAGGTCCCCCGGTCCGTTCCCGGAGCGCGGCCCAGTCCCAGATCAATGCGTCCCGGATACAGGGCTTCCAGCGTGCCGAACTGCTCGGCAATGACCAGTGGTGCATGATTCGGCAGCATCACCCCGCCGGACCCCACCCGTATCGCCGAAGTCTGCCCCGCCACATGGCCGATCAGCACCGCGGTCGCCGCGCTGGCGATCCCCGCCATGTTATGATGCTCCGCCAGCCAGAACCGCCGGTAACCCAGTTGTTCCACCCGCTGAGCCAGCCCCACCGTGCTGCGGAAACTATCGGCAAAGCTGCCGCCCTCCACCACCGGCGAAAGATCGAGCACGGACAGGGGAATCTCTGAAAAGTGCCGGGTCATCCCCTGACTTCGCATGTTTTCCCGGCGGCACCAACCGGCTTCTCCCGGGAGTGATCTTGCAACCGAAGGCCTGAGTCCTGTGACTAGGTTGGACTGGCCTTGCGTGCCGCCGCTTCGGCTACAAAGTCTATCATATTCCTTCCGCTCCCGCCTTGATCCCGGGCTGCCTCACCTGCCCCTGCAAAATCGAACCTGCTGCGCTCCCGTCAGTCAAAACGATCCGGCACCGGTATCGCTTCGACCCCTGACGGGAATTGCTTTTTACGCCTTCTGACCCGATTGGACATCTGCGGGCCAATCGGGGCCATTTTGGTATTTTATGGGATCCCTGCGCTGCCCCTTCTGGGCCCGGAGCAA
>JAYUWQ010000715.1:0-3418 GCA_043753485.1 bacterium | reverse complement strand
CGGCGGATCGAGGCCCGCGGCCCGTTCCAGTCCAGTCCAGTGCCTCCTTTGGACCAGGTGGCGTTTTATGTGAACGATTTTGCCCTCAGCCATGAATCTCCCTGGCAGATCCCTCATTTGACCGCCGGGGCTCCGGATACTCCGCCGCCCCCTGATCCCGGCGTTTTTCCCGCAAGCTGGGATGTGCCCGGCCACGCGGCCTTCCATGCGGTCTTCGGCGATGCCATGCAGGCTATCCGCCAGCGGCAATTGCTCAAGGTGGTGCCGGTCAGCAATGCCACCGCCCATCTCACCAAAGATCCGGCTCCGGCACTGCACCGGCTGCTGCATCCTGCCCGCATCGCCGGCATGGGACACGCCGCGGCATGGTGCCACGGCGCCGAAGGATTCGCCACCATCACCCCGGAAGTGCTTTTCGAATTGTCAGGCACCCGGCTCACCACCATGGCTCTCGCCGGCACCGTCGATGCCCAGCATGAAGCCGATCTGCGCCAGGGCCCCAAACTGGCGCGCGAGCATGAGATCGTGGTGGACGAACTGCACCGCCGCCTCGCCAATCTGGGACGCGTCAGCCTGACGGCCCGGGAAATCGTGCCGCTGGGCAACGTCCGGCATCTGCGGACCACCCTGATGGTCGACCTGCCCACCGTCCCCCAGGGGCAGGCGCTGAACGATCTCATTCATCTGCTGCATCCCACTCCGGCCCTGGGGATTTCCCCACGCACCCCGGAGACGCTGGCCCAGCTTGACAGCTATCGGGACCGCTGCGGGGTGCCGGCGGCCTTTGGCGCTCCCTTCGGCGTGGCCTGGCCGGGCGGGGCGGTGTTCCTCGTCGCCATCCGGGGGCTGTTTTGGCAAGGTCACACCCTGCATCTCCCGGCCGGCGGCGGCCTGGTGGCCGGCAGTGTGTTTGAAAACGAATGGGCGGAACTGGAACTCAAACGCAATTGGGTCCGGCATGCCTTCCACCTTGACGCCCCCCATGCCTAAGCCGCCTGACCTGGACCTGACGCCGGAGGCCGCCCTGCCCGCTCTGGCGCTGCAATCCCTGCTGGACGCGACCGGTGTCAGGGAATTTGTGATTTGTGCCGGAGCCCGCAACAGCGCCCTGCTGGTCATGCTGGCCGCCGTGCCCGGCCTGCGGCTCTGGCATCATTTCGAGGAACGCAGCGCCGCCTTCTTCGCCCTCGGCCGCATCCTCGACCACGAGCGACCGGTCGCCGTGGTCACCACCTCCGGCACCGCCGTGGCCGAGTTGCTGCCCGCGGTCATCGAAGCCCACTATCAAGGCCTGCCCCTCATCGCCCTCACCGCCGACCGCCCCGTCTCCTGCCGTGGCACCGGTGCCCCCCAGGCGATCGAGCAGGCCGGGATCTTTGGAAGTTATCCCAAACTGGCTTTGGATGTCACCGGATTGGAAAACGCCGCACCGGATTTGGCAAAGCTGGGGTCCTGGGATTTCCTCGGCCCGCTGCATCTGAACCTTTGTCTCGAGGAACCCACCGCGGCTTCCCTGCCCTTCCTGCGTGAGGCCGGCTCGGCTCTGCGGTGCGCCGCCACCACGGAAGATGATCCGCATCATCAGCAGGAATTCATCCTGACCGATCCCGGGGCTTTCCCCGACCCCCTCGTTTTGATCGGCGACCTATTGCCGTGCGAAACCGCCGCCGTCGAAAGATTTGCCGTCGATCTCCAGGCCCCCGTTTACGCTGAAGCCGCCTCCGGGCTGCGCGAAGGGGTTTTACTGCATGACCTGCTTCTCAGCGGAGGAGACCAAATGTTGAAAAATCAGCCGCACCGGTCAGTGATCCGCCTGGGCGGCGTTCCCTCCTGCCGGTTTTGGCGGGATTTGGAAAAGCGGCCGGAAATCAACGTCCTCAGCTACACCCGCAGCGGCCACTCCGGCTTGGCCCGCCCCAGTCTGGTGAGGCCGTTGAATTGCTTGGAGAATGAACCCGCCTCTATCGGCAATTGCGTTCAGGGCCGATCCGGAACGCCCTTTGACGAAAGGCTTGCCGGATGCCTCGCCGCTTATCCGGCATCCGAACCCGCTTTGGTACACCGCCTTTCCCAAGTAATCGCAGAGGAATCCGTCGTCTTCACCGGAAACAGTCTGGCCATCCGCCAGTGGAATCTTTGCGCCCAGCCCAAGGGCGGGTTCCACGCCCGCGCCCTGCGGGGAGCCAATGGCATCGACGGCAATCTCTCCGCCTTCCTCGGCCTTGCCGCCGATGCGGAGGAAGCCTGGTGCCTCGTGGGCGACCTCACGGCGCTCTATGATCTCGCCGCGCCATGGATGCTGGCTCAACTAAAAACCCCACGCCTGCGCATCGTCGTGATCCAGAATGCCGGTGGAAAAATCTTCTCCCGCCTGCCCGCCCTCCAGGGCCTGACCGATTTTGAGCGCCAGCTCATGGAGAATCCTCACACCATTTCTCTGGAAGGTTGGGCGCAACAATGGGGCCTCGCCCACCTGAGCGCCTCCCACCGCCTTCCGGACCTCACCGGACTCCCTGACCGCGCGGTCATCGAACTTTATCCGGATCCCGAAGCCACCGAAGCCTTCTGGCAGGCCTGGGCCGCCCACCCGCCATTATAAATCGTAAATCACCCATCATAAATGATTCACGCGCTCCACGGCAATTTCGGCCTGCCCTCCGACTGGGACGCCGCCCTGCCGCCCGGAGTGCCCGCCCAGGCGTGGCATCTCTGGGAAATCCGCCGCCACCATCCGGAAGCCTGCACCCTCACCGGTTTCGCCACCTGGTTCAACAACCTGGTCGCGGCCCTGCCTGACAAAGGCCCCCGCATCCTCGCCGGTTACTCCCTGGGTGGCCGCCTCGCCCTGCACGTCCTGCAGGACCGCCCGGAACTCTGGCACCGCGCGCTCCTTCTCTCCACCCATCCCGGCCTGACCCATGCAGCCGGTCGCATGGAAAGACTCACCCACGATGCCCGGTGGCGCGAACGTTGCCTCACGGCTTCCTGGGAAAGCGTAATGCACAACTGGAATACCCAAACCGTCCTGGCCGGCCCCAGCCAACCCCATGCGGCCGGGATCACTGAGTCTTGGAGAAACGAAATCGCCGATGCCTTCGAAGGATGGTCGCTGGGGCATCAGGAAATCGACCTCGCCCGCATGGGACAGCTTCCCGTTCCGGGCGTATGGATGACCGGCGGGGACGACCCTAAATTCTGTGCCCTCTCCCGTTCCGCCATAGAGGCCCTGCACTCATTTCACTTCCAGACCATCCCTCAAGCGGGACACCGGCTGCTTTCGGAAACTCCAAATGCTATCCGGTCCTGCCTGAGTGAAATGGCAGGATGACTCGAAGTGACCGCCCGGCACGCGTGCCATCAGACGGTCAAAATCCCGGGCCGCCCCCTCAGCGGCGGCGGCGCATCATCATGCCGGCCC
>JAYUWQ010000714.1:0-3419 GCA_043753485.1 bacterium | reverse complement strand
CGGGGCGGACTACAAGTCCGCGCTCCATGGCGCCCCTCATCCAGCACCCCCTGCCGTCAGGTTCACCCCAAGTGGGGTTTTTCGACTCCCACCGGCGGGGAAACCAATACTTAATCAATCCGATGAATTTACTTCCCCTTTTGACTGGGCTCTCTAGCTTTCCGGCTATCCATGATCGTCCTCCAGAACTTCCTCGACGCTTGCCGCGTTTTCGCCCCAAGTATAATTGCTGAGAGATAAAAAACTTCAAATCACGGCCTTGGACCTGGGCGTTTCGATCCCGGCTGTCGTTTATCTCATCAAGTCAAATCGGACATTCCATCCAAGGAGGAACACCCTGCATGGCCAATTGCGGACCTTAAATCCGCTCTATCAGGAAGCGCAGGGGGAGCCTGCGCCGAAATCAACATTCCCGGGAATTGGCGTGAAGTTGTCGTGGGCCTGTGTTAATCCCTTACTCACACCAAGCCAATGGCCAGCAATTTCGATGAGAAATACGAGGCGGAAACTACCGCCAGCGGGACCATCGTGGAGGCTTACCGGCAGGCGCTGGACTCCGATGATGATGATGACAGCGGAATTTCGCTGGCGGTCGTTCATTACCGGGGCGGACAGACGGAGTTCGATCTCGGCTGTTACTATGCAGCAAGCCAGGATGCGTTGGACCGGGTGACCGGTGCCGATGTTCTGGCACAACTGGGCTGGGGTGATAAATGCTTTAACGACGAGTCAGTAGAGGTGCTGCTGCGGCTGGTGGGAGATCCGGATGAACGGGTGATAGTGGCGGCGGCCTACGCCCTCGGGCACCGCCGTTCGGCGCGTGGCATTCCTGTGGTGCTGCCCCTGATTTACCATCCGAATGCCGGGGTGCGGTATGCCGTGGTCCATGCGCTGACCGGTCAGGAGGAGGGGGCGGCGCTGGCAGGCCTGATTGTCTTGGCAGGAGATGCCGATCGTGACGTGCGCAACTGGGCCGCGTTTGGGCTGGGGACCCTCTCCGACATGGATACGCCGGAGATCAGGGACGCTTTGGCACGATTGCTCGATGAGCCGGATGCGGAGATCCGCGGGGAAGCCCTGATCGGTCTGGCCAAGCGCCACGATCCCAGAGCTGCGCCGGCCTTGCTGCGGGAATTGGCGGGCCCGTTCCGTGGAAACTGGTGTTTGGAGGCGGCGGAGTTGCTGGGCCGCCCGGAGTTGTTGCCCCTGCTTTTGGAACTGCGGGCAAAAATCTGCCCCAAGGATGAGGCGGCTTTTTCCGCAGACCTGGATCAAGCCATCGCCGCCTGCTCCCGATGATACACCAGGGAGTAATGAATGCTAGGCGATGCTGAAGAAGGGAAAAAACGGTGAGAAATAAAATCGGCGGACGAAGGTCAGTTTGGCGCGCCGGGAATACCAAAGGTAACCGGTCCACAAGGCGGTGGATCCCAGCAGGGCGGCCATGGCCACTGTATCGTTGCCCCCATATCGCTCGGAAATGGCGGGGGTGGTCTGGACCAGATAATAGCTGGTGAGATTCAGCGCGACCATCCAGCCGGCGTATAACGTGAAGGCCAAGGGGAAGAACCGGTGCCTGCTGAAGAATAACGCGATCAGCAGAACTGCGCCAATCCCCCCGAGTCCATAACCTGCGGTTTCAATCAACCGGAGAGCCATCCAGCGGGCATCGTAGGACGGAGAGCCCTGGGTGGTCAAAGCCAGGATGGCAGGCTCGTTGAACTGCGAGGCCATCATGCTGGAGTAATCGAACAGCTTCACCGGGGCGCTGAGGATGCCGAGGGCCAGCAGGATGAGCCAGCCACCGATGCCTTGAAGTTCCTGATCGGTTTTTAACATGAAAAAGAAGGGGGCGGGGAAGACGCGTCCCCCATGATGACTGGTCCGGGGATTTGTGCCACGTAAAATCCGGCGCAGGGGTTCCGGCCTGGTGGCAGCCCGGGAATCGGGGGGGATGGCCGGTGGCGGCCGGCTGGAGGGGATGAAGGAACCACGGCGCCGCATAGGGGAAATTCTTAGTTCCCTCAGCGGCCCCCGTAACCACAGATGAATCAGCAGAGACTGGTCAGCCGCCCGGGGTGGTGGCAGAACTGTGGGGCACGGCAGCAGCGCCGCTGCCATCACCGCTACCGCCTCCCATGACTTTGCAGCATCTCCTCGTTCCAGTCGATTTTTCCGGGGAAACCCCTGCTGCGGTATCCGCCGCCGTGGACCTGGCCGGAAAATTCCCCGCCCGTCTCACGCTGCTGCATGTGGTGGAACCGGTGCTGCTCCCGACCGGGGATTTTTATCTGGCCGGGGACATGGAGGCCATGACGGCGGCCTACTCGGAGAACCTGGTCGAAGCCGCCCGGCTGGAATTGAATGCGCTGGTGGCGAAGACGCCGGCCGGAGTGCCGGTGGATATTGCCATCAAGGTGGGCATCCCGTGGGACTGCATCGTCGATTTTGCCGCGGAGTATCCAATCGATCTGGTGGTGATGTCCACCCACGGGCGGTCCGGGCTGAAGCACCTCTGGCTGGGCAGCGTGGCCGAGCGGGTGGTGCAACATGCTCCCTGCCCGGTGCTGGTGGTGCGCTCCCGTAAGGGAGGCGGTCCTCCTCTTTCCCGGACCATTCACTCGACGGCAACCAACCCCAACCCGAAATCCAAAATCAAATATTATGAACGCGATTATGCCTTGGAATCCCCTACGTGAATTCGACTCTTTCGGCCAGCGTCTGAACCGGCTGATGGAGCGCTTTCCTGGCGGCCTCCAACCCACTTACAGCCTGTTCTCCCCCTCCCTCTGAAACTCCCCTGCCCTATCTGATTATCACCCACATGAACACCTCCACCACCTGCTCTCTCCCTCCCCAGCCTTCCAGTCTGTGCGCCCTGAGCGCGCCCCGTCATACCACCCCGCAACCGGAGGTGCGTCTGCGCACCCACTGCAAGGTGGAATATACCGTGCAAGCCAGCGTGCGGAACAAGATGGACGGGGCCTCCGAGGGGGATTCCCCCGGGGACGAGGTGCATGAGGTCGTGATGCTGAGCATTTTTGTGCCGCGCTGTTCGCTGAACCCGAATCAGGTGCGCATTGTGGAGGTTTAAGCCCCCCACATCCCCCACTGACAACAGACAAAACGCTGCCCTCCGGTTGGTCCCCTTGGACCGGCCGGAGGGTTTTTCCTTTGGCTGCCATGTCAGGGGTCGCTGGAGAGGAAAGCGGGGCCGCGGAAATTTGAACAGACCCGAAGGGAGCCGCAGGCAACGGCACAAAGGACACAAAGGACACGGAGTAAGGCTCTTCCGTAGAAAAAGATGCCTCGGATGGCCTTACCCATCTGGTGAATGGTCTTTGAGGCACAAGTAGTTATCTTTGTGTCTTTTGTGCCCATTCGTTCAAAATCATACGGTTTTTGGGATAATTGGCTTG
>JAYUWQ010000713.1:0-3420 GCA_043753485.1 bacterium | reverse complement strand
TTGTCCACGCCGGGTATGGATCCCAGACCGAAACTTTCTGCTTGGACTGCGTCGATTATGAAGCCAGCACCGATGATTTGGACGCCACGGTAAGCAAGCCTATCATTGGATATAAGGCTTTGCGTCGTACCATGGTTTGCACCTATCTCAAGACTTGGGGTAAGTTCTCCAATTTTCGTAAGGAGCATTACCTCATGTTCTCCATCCTCCTTGGCAAATTCTGACACGACTGTGGCCAAAATACCATTCTCTGACCCCCGATCTGCTACTGTCATCGAAATGCGAACGGCAGCTCCATCCGCCGAATCAACCCACGGGTGATCCGGTATGGCATACCTGAGGTGCAGCGGTTTCTTCTCATCCGCGAGGAACGGCTCGATGACGCGGCGGTTGAAGGTTTGGTGGATGGAGTTAGTGGTGATGAAACCGAAACATCGGATTTTGCCGTCGCGGAGGAGTTCGGCGGCTTTTTGCCACCAGAACATGACAAAGTCGGCGGACTCTGGGACGCTGCCTTTCCAAGCGGATCGGAGGGTTTCCGTATAACCATCGCCGAGGGCGTCCCTCATGCGGGAGGCTCCGATGAAAGGCGGATTGCCGACGATGAGATCGGCTTCCGGCCAGGAGGCGCGGCGGGGGTTGGTGTAGTCGAGGACGGCGCGGCGGGCGGATTCGTCAGGGACGGGTTTGCCGGTGACGGGGTGGGGTTTGGTGGTGTGGCCGTCCCAGATGGTGATGGCTTCGCCGGTGTCAGGGTTATTCCGGGCGATGGTGGCATCGTAGGCGAGGACGGCGTCCTGGTGGAGGATGGTGGCTTCCTTGGGGAGAAGGGGGCGCTCGTTGGTATCGGCCTTGCCGGTGGTGCGGCGTTGCCACTGGAAGAAGCCGATCCAGAGGACAAGCTGGGCGATGGCGACGGCGCGGCGGTTGATTTCGAGGCCGAGGAACTGACGGGGGCCGACCTTGAAGGAAGCCATTTCAAAAGCGGGGTCGCCGCCGAGTTCGGCGAGGGCTTCGAGGACTTCGGCTTCGAGCCGCTTCATGAGTTCGAGGGCGACGTAGAGGAAATTCCCGCAGCCGCAGGCGGGATCAAGGACGCGGAGTGTGCAGAGGCGGCGGTGGAAATCGCGGACGGCGGCGAGGGCGTTTTCGGCTTCGGCTTTGGCGGTTTTGAGAAGGTCGGTGCGTTTTTTGTTGAGAGGATCGGCCTTGGATTTGTCCATGGCTTGGATGTGCTGCTGGGCTTCGGCGGCGAGGAGGGCGGCGGCGGTTTCGGCTTTGAGCGCTTTTTCGTGGGAGAGGGAGGCGGCGGCTTTAACGGCGTCCCACTCGGCGCGGAGGGGATCGATGAGGGCGGGGCGGATGAGGCGCTCGACGTAGGAGCGCGGGGTGAAGTGCCCCCCGAGCTTGTGGCGCTCGCGGGGATCGAGGGCGCGCTCGAGGAGGGTGCCGAAGATGGCAGGCTCGACGGCGGCCCAATCGGACTTGGCGGCGTGGATGAGGAGGGCGACCTGATCCGGGCGCAGCGGGAGGGCGGTGGTGTCTTCAAAAAGGCCACCATTGAAGTGGGGGATGGCCCCCATGAGGACGGTGGAGAAAGGCGTGCCGCTGGCCATATCGCGCCAGAGGGTCTGGAGCATGATGGGGAAACCCTGCGGGTGGTCTTTTACTTTTTCGAGGAGCTGGAGGAAGGAGTTGCCAGGGAGGAGACCGATGTCCTCGGCGAACATGGTGAAGAGGCAGCGCTGGAGGAAGCCGGCGGTGACTGTGGCATCGTGGCCGTCCTTGTCGAGGGATTTGGCAAGTTCCGCGAGGGCTTTGGACACCTGACGGGTGACGGCGGCGGCGTGTTTGGCAGGATCGAGGGAATGCGGATCCGTCCAGACGCGGCGCAGGCGGTCGCGGATTTCCGGGCGGTGGAGATCCGTCAGGGTGATGCGGTGGGAGACGGGATCGGGGAAGCGCTCGTATTGGCCGCCGGTGCCGGAGAACTCGGCGTAAAGCTCGACGGTGTGGCCGACATCGCAGACGATGAGGAAGGGCGGGCGGCCTTCGGCGGCGGGGAGGGCGGTGATGTATTTCCGGGCCTGGTTGTAGGCGCGGGTGAGAACCTTGTCGAAGGCGGCGGTGCCGCGTTTGCCGTGGCCGGATTTTTGGGTAGCAGGGCCGGAGGTGCTGGAGGCAGGGATGAAGTCGAGGAGGGTGCCGGCTTCGGTGGCTTTGAGGTAGGTGCCCTGTTTGGTTTCGAGGACGAAGCAACCGGCCTTGTAAAGATCAAGGTAGCCGGTGGCGGTGGAGCCGTCGGCTTCCTTGTGAGTCACGGCGCGTTCGAAGACGTAACGGTTTTTGGCGTTGTCAGGACCGGCGGGTTCCGGGTGCGGGACGTGGAGGATGTGATCGCAGAGCTCCGTGAGGAAGAGGGCGTAATTGGCTTTTTCCGAACCGCCGGATTTTTCCCAACGGGAGATGAAGGAAGTGATGGCTTCAGGGGTGGGGTCCGGCATGACTGTTACAAGAACAGGCAGCAGCAGGAGGCAATGGGGAAGAAAGCATGGGACCGCAGGAGGATGGAATCGCGGCCGGCAGCCATTGCGGGGGAGCGGTGCGACACGTCTTTGTTGGCCAGCATTTGCTGACGGCACCAGGGGAACCCGTCATCGCACATCACCATTGTCGGCGGTTGACCATTTTGCAGGCTGTAAACAGGCGTTGGCGTGAAATAACCTTCCTTCCACTGCCACAGCGCGACCAGATCAATATCCAGAAACCCGCACAGCCGCTGTTGGGCATTGAGAATCTCCTGGTCCACCTGATCGGACGGCAGGTTCACGAATTTCGACGAGATATCGATAAAGGAATCCGGGGGCAGCGCGGCGCAGCGCCGCACCACTTCATCAAGGGGCAACTGATCGAGCCAGATGAATTTCAACCGGTCGCCAAAAACGGCAAACTCCCGCCGGCAGGTCTCCATCCAGAACCGCTCCACCGGGGAGTTCCCCATCACCACCGCCAGATGAGCGGTGTCAGGCTTCATTCCGAGGATATCCCTGACAAATCCTGCCAGATCAACCTGATGGGTTACCAGCGTAGGGTTGCTTTCCAGCAGTCCAGGAGGAATCAACCGGGGCTCCGCCGCCATGAGCAGCAGCGGCGTGGCCGGAAAAAGGCGTTCCCGGTGCCGGTCGGCAAACAGCGCTCCCGCGCCCCCGATGGGCACTACGAGGTCGATCGAATGCCGTGCGATGTGCTGCTCCAGAAATGCCACCACCGGCCCTCCCCCTCCGTGAGGGCCTTCCAGACGCGGCACGGCGTTCCACAGAAGGTCCGGGGTCCAGCTCTCTCCTTCTGAAAAAAACCTAATCCGCCCCCAACCGTCCGGCTTCCCCCCGGCAGCGGGGGTTTTGTGCGGCCCCCCGGTTC
>JAYUWQ010000712.1:0-8917 GCA_043753485.1 bacterium | reverse complement strand
ATTCGTTTGCGCCCGTGGGAAGGTCCCTGCTTTGGGTGCTGCCCCCGGACCATTTTGCCGATGTGGACGCGGGTTCGGTTTTCACCTACAGCGCCACTCTGGCAGGGGGAGGAGCCTTGCCGGGGTGGCTGGCCTTTGATCCGCTGACATTGACCTTTTCCGGAACCCCGGGAGAGCAGGACCGGGGGCATCTGGATCTGCGGATCACCGCTACGGACAACGGAGTGCCTCCACGATCCAGCAGCATAGATTTCCGCCTGACTTCAGGAAGTGATGCCCCGGCCGGAACCGATGGCGTGGGAGAGTTGGATGAAGATATTCCTTATGCTTTCACGGCGGCGGATTTTGGTTTTACGGATCCAGGAGATGAGCCGCCGGACGAATTTACTGGGGTCGGCATTGCCACCCTGCCGACGGCCGGAACATTGGCGGTGGAAGGCGTTCCTCTCATGGCCGGAGACTTTGTTTCGGTTTTCCCGGAAGCGCGCCAGCGGTGGACCGCGGGCGGATCCGAACGCAACTTTGTCTCGCTCACCTCCTCCGCCGACGGCGTCAGACTGGCCGCAGCGGATAACTCAGCGCTTTATTTTTCTTCGGATTCAGGAGGGACATGGACTACAAGGCAAAGTGGCCAAAGCTGGAATTGTATTGCCAGCTCCGGCGATGGAATGAAGTTGGTGGCGGGCGTGTTCAATGGGCCACTTTACACCTCAACCGATGCCGGAGTCACCTGGCAGGAGCGCGATGCCGCCGGGCCCTGGGTGGCCGTGGCCTCTTCCCTCGATGGCACCAAATTGGTGGCCGGAGCCAATGTGGGGCAACTTTATACTTCGGTGGACTCCGGCGTCACATGGACCCCCCGCGGCAACACCCGGACCTGGGCATCGGTGGCTTCTTCCCATGATGGAACCAACCTGATCGCCGCAGCCCATTTCGGCCAGATTTACACTTCCACGGACTCCGGCATCACGTGGACCCCCCGGGAGCAGAGCCGTTATTGGTATGCCGTCGCTGCTTCGGCGGATGGCTCCCGGTTGGCTGCCGTGGACGGCAGTGCCATTTATCTGTCCTCCGACTCCGGAGTCTCCTGGCTGGCCACACAGTCCGGCAGCAGATGGTACGACATCGCCTCCTCGGCGGATGGCACCAGGCTGGTGGCCGTGGCCAACGATGGTCGGATCAATACCAGCCGGGATGGCGGCAAGCGCTGGGCCGCTCACGAACAAAACCGGCTTTGGCGCTGTGTGACTTCGTCCTCGGACGGGAACCGACTCGCCGCCGCCGGACAAAATGTCAGGGTACATACATCCACCGCAAGCGTCCCGCAATTGCTCTTCACTCCTGCCCTGCATCAATACGGAAACCCCTACACCAGCTTCACCTTCCACGTGGAGGACAATGGCACGGGAGGGCCCACCCGGGACCCCCTGGCCAATCGCTTGACCTTGAATGTCAGACCCGTGAACGACCGGCCGAGTGTGGGGTTTCCCATTCCGGACCGCCCTGCCACCGAGCGGCTCCCATTCTCCTATCAATTCAACACCGTTTATTTTTCCGATGCGGATCCTGATACGGTTTTCACTTTCTCCGCGCAGAGGGCGGGGGGCTCTGCTTTGCCTCCGTGGCTTTCCTTCGACCCGGCGAACCGGACCTTCAGCGGAACTCCTGGAGTGACGGATACGGGAATCCTGTTTGTCGAGGTCACGGCGGCTGACAATGGGGTGCCCCCCCTTGCGGTCAGCGACAGTTTCGAAATCGCCATAGCCAATGTTGATGACCCGCCGTCCGGGACTGACGGGATGGCGTCCGTGGCACCGGGAGCGGCCTATCACTTTACCCCGGCTGACTTTGGCTTTTCCGATCCGGACGACTCCCCCCCCAACTTCTTTTCCCGCGTGAAACTCAGCACCTTGCCAGCGGTGGGAATCCTCACCGCAAATGGCGTTCCCGCGGCTGCCGGCAGCATGGTGCGGATGGTGGCCAGCGCCCCCGGCGTGGCCTGGAGATCCAGGGGAACCAATGGGAATTGGGGTTCCATCGCCTCCTCGGCGGACGGCATCAAATTGGTGGCTGCCGCAGGTGGAATTTCCACCAGTGGCCGCATTTACACTTCCATTGATGCCGGAGCCACCTGGACCGCCCGGGATAGCGTTAGAAACTGGTATGCGGTGGCCTCTTCATCGGATGGAGTGAAGCTGGTCGCGGCAGTCCACTCCGGGCAACTTTACACCTCGACCGATTCGGGAATCACATGGACTCCCAGGGCCACCCTCCGGGCGTGGCGTGCGGTTGCCTCATCGGCGGATGGCACTAAATTGGTGGCTGGAGAGTATGGGGGGAAGCTTTACACCTCGGTGGATTCGGGACTGACATGGACTGCAAGGGAATCCAACCGGAACTGGCAAGCCTTGGCTTCCTCCAGTGACGGAACTCATCTGGCCGCAGCGGCGGCCGCGGGTAAAATCTACCTGTCCAAGGACTCGGGCGTTACTTGGACGCCCTCCGGACCGGAACTGTTGTGGCGCTTCATGGCCAGCTCGGCGGATGGCACAAGGCTGGCCGCCGTGGTGCAGGACGGACGTATTTATATTTCCGCGGATTCGGGCAGTTCATGGACTCCCCGCGGCTCGGCGAGGACATGGTATTCCATTGCTTCCTCAGCGGATGGCACCCGCCTGGCAGCCGTGGCCCAAAACGACCGGATCTATCTTTCCGATGACTCGGGGGTCTCTTGGAGAGCGCGGGAAAACAGCCGGAACTGGCGCGGTATTACTTCATCGGCGGACGGTTCGAAACTGGCAGCCGCAGTGAATGGCGGTCCGGTTTTCACCTCGGAAATCCAGCCCGCCGAAACTCTGATCTTCGCGCCCGGACCACAGGGAAATGGAGCTCCCTATACCAGCTTTCAATTTCAAGTGGAAGATGATGCGGCCCCACCCGGTGCAAACCTGGATCCGACTCCCCATCTGTTTTACCTGAATGTGGGTGGACCTACCCCGTTCCAGGTTTGGGCGTTGCAACACTCGCTTTCTCCGGATCCGAATGCCGAAGGAGGGGCCCATGTCCTGGGATATTCTTTCGGGATGGATCCCTCAGGCGGCAATCCGGTCCTGACACTTGAGAGCGGAGTGGTGTCCCGCCGGGGCAGCCCGGCCCTTCTCCTTCCAGGGATCATCTATCCGGGGTATTCCGCGATGTTCGGGAGGAGAAAAGGAACCGGCCTGAGCAGCGTTGTCCAGTTCAGCGGGAACCTGACAACCTGGGAAAACAGCCTGACGCCACCTGTCGTGCACGCGGATGACGGAGTCATCGAGGCTTGTGTGGTGCCCTTTCCCGCCACTTTGGGCAATGGCCAAATCCCCAAATACTTCCGGGTGGCCGTATCCACGCTCTGAGCTGTGCCGGAGCCTTGATGGCGCGGTTCCTCCGAGGTTTGTCTTTTCAAGTCCCCGTCAACAACTTTCAGTTCCTCGGGGGGCCATCGCGGGGAAAGGCTGCGCAGGATTCCGTCTTTGTCCACCGCTTCCCCCTTAACAAGAGCCACGTCCGAGCTGGGTTTACGTTGCCCCCCCCGCCAAGCCTCACCCTTCGTTCGATTGCTTCAGCCACCTGCGCAGCACTGGAGCGCAGCGAATTCCTTCCACAAAGCGTCAGTTCCCGCCGGGGCGGCACGGTCGACCATGCTTTCCGGGACTCCCGCGCGGCTCGCTTCTTCACACTTGCCCAAACATTGCCAGCAATGACGCTTACCTTGCTCAGGCTTCGGAAGGAACGATCGCCGTGCCCGGTGCAAACGGTTTGGAAATTCACGAGCGGCTACCGGGCGGAACCGGCTGGGCGAAGACCGCTATTCTGCCGGTGGCCGCAAGAGAGGCAGGCAACGCCGTCAGTCTGGCCCTGGCCGGGGATTGGCTTGCTGCAGGACGGGGGGAACTCTATAACGACCATCCTGAAATTCCTGGGACAGTGCAGCTCTTCCGGAGGGATGCGGTGGACCGGAACGTCTGGCATGCGGCGGGAACCCTGCAGGGGCCTGGCCCCAACTATGGCAGAAAAGTGCTATGGAACCGCGGGGAACTCATTTCCACCATCTACAATGGATCCGCCGCTTATCCCGTGGTGATTCGCCGCTTTCAGGGCGGCAGTGCCACCATCCGGGATGATGACCGGGGTAAGCTTGCGATCCTGGTGGCCGCCCAACCGGAGCCGGCAGCCGGGTCGGTGGCTGGGGAGTGTTATGCGGAATTACCGCTGCCGGCGGAAGCGGACGTTCCGGTTTCCTATAATTTCCTGAATGGCACTGCCTTGGAGGGCCTGGATTTTACAGGCGCTGCGGGAAACACCGTTATACCCGCGGGCAGTTCAAGGACTGAGGTGCCATTTGCCTTCCTGGCGGATAATCTGGTCGAGGGGGGGGAATCTCTCACGCTCCGGATGACCACTGCCGGACAATCTGCGCTGGAGGTGAGTGCGCGGATCCGCGACAGCAATCCCGCGCCGGTCGTGATGGGCACCGCCACGCCGCTGTTGGAAGGTTTGGGCGAAAGCACCGTTACCGTCCGGCAACTTCCGGTGACTGAAGGTGCCACCCTTCCGGTAGTCCCCGTTCCGATGGGAGTCCGTATTCAGGGGATTGACAGTCCCCCCGCTGCCCTGCCTTTGGCGACTCTGGGCACAGACCTTCCCGGCTTGGTGGAATCCATCAGCCTAAGTCAGGCGACTACGGCTATTTCCCTGCAAGTCACCGCTTCCCAGGATGAACAGGTGGAACCCGCGGAAGAAGCAGTCAGTGCGGTATTTGACTTGCCCGCAGGGAAGCTCAGCCCGGGAACTTTGGGATTGGTCCACGAAGGAGCATTACCCCCTTTGCCCGCCACCGTGTCCGGACCAGCAGGTGTGAGCAGCATCGTCTCCGGAGGGGGATGGGTCTTCGCCCAGAAAAGGCAGACATCGTTGAATGGCGCCCCTGCCGCCGGAGTCGTTATTTGCTACTGGGTGGCGGATGCGGGCCGTCCAAAAGTGGCGGTCTCGCAAGTGATTCCGCTGAATGTGCATCCCATTGCCTACAGCCAACTGGATACGGACGGCAAAACGCTCGCGGTGTCAGGGATGCGGGTGATCAATGGAGTCAACAGGGGAGTGCTGATGCTTTACAATGCAACGGGTCCCGCGGATGCCCCATGGGAATTGAGCATGGAATTCATTGGCCACTACACCGGCGAATCCGGTCAGGGGATCCAGCGGGTGAAGCTGATTGATGGCGATCAATTGTGGTGGGGGGAATTTCTCTATGAGCGCACTACGGGTCATTCGCCTTGGCGGCTCATCAACCAATCGCGTCTCCAAAAGTTGGAAGCCACCGTGGTGGAGGCAGGGACGGATTGGTTGATCTATCAAAATTTCGATTCAAAGCAGATCCGCTGCTACCGCCGCGTGCGGGGTCCGCAGTCCGGATGGATCCTTGCAAATACCTTCACCAATCCAGATCCCGGCTTCACCGTGGATGTGCGCCTCAGGAACCGCACTCTTTACATTTTCCAGTATCCCGGCCAGCTCAATATCTACCGGGAGTCCCCCCAGTCCGCCTGGGCTCTCGAGCAGTCCCTGACTTTGCCGGTAATCTCAACTCCTTTCCAGTTCACTACCGAATCCTCTTTCGGGTCGGAAGGGAAAATCTACACCCGCACCGGACCGGCTACGGCCCCTTGGACCCTCAGTGGCCAGGTGCCGGTTGATGTTCCTGTATTGGCCTCATCCGACAGTAGCAGCCAACTCATCCAGCTTCTCGAAAGCAATACCGACACCGCACGCTTCCGGCTTTACCAAGCAGGATTGCCGCTTGCGATAGTGGACGATGATTCGTTGATTTATTCCTTCGTGGAGGGGTCAGGATTTGGCTTCGCTGCCAACGAAAGTTACAGTGGGGAAAATGTGGGGAAAATGGTGCTTTCCGCGAGCCGCAACCCGCCGTTCCAGGAGCAAATCCGCGTCCGGTCGCGGGATACCGGCAGCGCCGTGGCGGGAAAGGATTACGCTCCGGTGGATTTCCGCGTCGTATGCGGCCCGCGGGCTTCAGTGCCTTTTGTAGGCGCTGAGATTCCGGTCCGCGTTTTTTCCGACCGTCTCGTGGAAGGGCCGGAGACTTTCGATTTGATCATTGATCCTCCAGTCTTCGGCAAAGTGATTTCGCCGGGAACCTTCACAATCCACGAACCGCAAATCACCGGCAGACAGGTGCCTGCGGGGGCAGCGACTCTTTATGAACCTCCTTCAGGTTCCATGATGCAATCCGTGGAGTATATCCTGCAGGTGGCACCCGACCGGGACGTGACGTTGACGCCTTCCCTCGTCACGGGCGGCACAGCGGCTACCGGCACTGATTTCACCCTGCCAGTCAGTCCATTGATTCTCAAGGCAGAAACAAACCGGGTGAGAGTTCCGATCCTGATCCATGCCGATTCGCTGGATGAAAGCAACGAAACGGTTTTTCTGAAAATGACCGGTGCGGAAATCCCGCAAAGCAACGCGAACGTGGTGCTCACGATCGTGGACGCCAACGTGCCGGGTCTTGGTTTCGATGAAGGATACACCACCCCTCAAGGCACGCCATTGACAGCGGATGGGGTGGGAGGAGCCCCTCCGGGCGTGCAGTCCAATGACTCCGGCGTGTCCGGGGGCGTGTATCAAATCCCGGCCCAGCCCGCCTGGGGCACCGTCACCATGCAGCCGAATGGGGATTTCACTGCCGCTCCGGGGCCGAATGCCATTGGCGAACTGCTGTTTTCCTATCAGGTCGAAATGATTCCCTACCGGCGATACCTGGATCCTCTGGCCGCATGGAAATACCTGCATCCCGTCAATGGCGTCAACCCCGCGGTGGTCAATCCAGCCTTCCCCTCGACATGGGCGACCCCCGGCTTCGACGACTCCGCCTGGTCCTCCGGCGTTGGAACGCTCAGCTATGGCGGCCTCGCCACTCCGGCCCTGCCTAATGCAGTGAATCTGGCGGTGCCTCCTTCCGGGTCGCGTTACACCAGCTATTTCCGCACCACTTTTTCCTCCGCTACCGCCGCCACCCTGCCACTGCGGTTGAGGCTGTATTGTGATGACGCCGCGATCGTTTACATTAATGGAATCGAACGCGGCCGGCTTCTCGTCAATACCGCCACCGCTTTCGCCACCGCACCGGACACTTTCACGTTGTTGTCAGGCAGCCCCGGACAAACCGATGCCGAAGAAGGCATCGTCAGAACCGTGGACCTGCCGGCCGTGCCGCTGCTCGCAGGCTCCAATGTCCTGGCTATTTCGCTCCACAACGCCTCGGCCACCTCTTCCGATTTGGGATTGCGGCTGGAGAGCCTGGAAGCCGGAATCATCACCGGCCCGCTGCCGGTGCGCCTCACCATCACGGAAGTGGCCCAGCCTCCCACCGGCACCGCAGACAGTTTCATCTGTCCACAAAACAGCACCTTTATGTCCTCAGACAACTACGGACCCGGCGTGCTGGACAACGACGGTCTCTACAGCCCTTCCGGCAGCCCCTACGACCCGATCACGGAAGTGGTGTTTGCCGATGTCTCAACCGGCACCCTGATCAAAATCGGCACGGACGGCCATTTCAAATACACGCCCCCTCCCGACTTTACCGGCAGCGCGGGCTTCACTTATCAAATCCGTGACAAAGACGGCCTTTCCCCGCCCATCATGGTCACCCTGAATGTGCAGCCTTCGCTTCCCTATGATCTCTGGCGCCAACAATTGGTGCCAGGCGGTGGTCCCTCCGCCGGCGATACCGACGGGGATGGCTGGAATGATTTCCTCGAATACGCGCTGGGGTCTTTCCCCACCCAACCTGCCCTGCCCGCCGGCCCCGGCCCCGGCATCCTCCCGGCCAGCGTTTCAGGAGTGCCCCGCTTCAGTGTCCAGTTGCGTAAAGCTTCGGACTTGGCGTGGTGGATTGAATGCACTTCTTCCCCCGGGGAGGCGGCGTGGATCACGCTGGTTGAATCCCGTGGATTAAACTACCGCTACACGCACTCCAACGCCATCAGTGGGATCCGCAACGATACCGCGGAATCTTTCGCTATCGACGTCAGCCCCAACACCACACTTCAACTGGCTCCCCGGCTATTTTACCGCTTAAGAACGGAACGGATCGCGCCGCAGTGAACAGAATAGCTTAATTTCCCGCCCTCTCCCGGATCATCAGATCCTGCCATTCCAAAGCCGGCGGGCTGTCATAGGACAAGGTCACCGAACCCGTAACCAGTCCCGCTGACAATACATCTTTCAGCGGGGCGATCATGGAATTGCCCTCCACAATCCACGGCCCCGGCGTCCCATCCCCCGCCTTAACGGTCAGGGAGGCAGGGTCCGGCTCACTTCCAAAACGCAGATGCATCGTGCGCGACCGGCCGGGGATTGGACGGATTGATCATCCCAATTTTCCAATAGGGTTCGTACCGCAGATTCCCGCCATTGGACTTTACGATCCCCCGCACGGAGGCGAAATAATCCATGGCCAGCCCAGCCAACTTCGCGGGGCTGCCCAGTTCCGCGCTCAACGCCCAGTCATTGAGATGGAAATAACTGGAAACCGGCATCAGGTCCAGCAAGCCGCCTTCCAGCCATTTTCTCACATCCAGTCCGATGTGGTGACGATACTCCAACGAATCCGGCACGCGGACGCATACCAACACCGGGCGGCCCCGTTTGGTGCAGATTTCATCCCCCGGATTCCTCACACGGCGGATCAATCCCGTAAAGTAATTTACCGGGTTAAAGCAATTTGGCATCGAAAGTCGGCCTGATGACCATGGCCATCATCAGGCGCAACCCCGATGATTACGGTGGTTGAACGATTCGCGGACCGCCTTCCCCGGTCTGCGGTGCCGGCCGCGTTCAGCCGGTCATCATT
>JAYUWQ010000711.1:0-3431 GCA_043753485.1 bacterium | reverse complement strand
CCAGCAGATGGGGGACATCGGCGCCATTCTCATTGCCGTGCTCAGTGCGGTTTTCTTCACCATCCTGCTGGTGGCCGGCAATACCATGAGCCAATCCGTCCGCGAGCGGACCGAGGAAATCGGCGTGCTCAAGGCCATCGGTTTTTCCGGAAATCTGGTGCTCATCCTCGTCCTCGCGGAATCCTGCGTCATCGCCCTGATGGGCGGCCTTGCCGGTCTTGGTGTGGCCTGGACGCTGCTCGCTATCAAGAACCCGGTCGCCCAATGGTTCCCGGTGCTGCAGGTGCCGGATGAGGCCATGATGCTCGGAGCCCTCCTGGCGCTGGGCCTCGGAATCGCCACGGGAGCCCTCCCCGCCTTCTACGCCCTCCGCCTGCGCACCGCCGCCGCCCTGCGCCGGAATGGGTGAGGCCCTTCCTTGTGCTTGTTGAAACACGGAGTGATAACTTGCCGGATCATTTCAGGAGTCTTCCTTGCGTTTTGGGGCCGCCGGCGGGGTTGCACCGCGCGCCTTCATGACTTCTGAAATAACGGCTTCCATCTCGGCAATGGGACGGAAATTGCCTTGGCGGTAACCCTGCGCGATCAGCAAGGGAGTCCAGCCGGACCGGTTGGTTTGGTTCCACACCTTGATATCGGCCCCCCGGGAATCCAGCAGGGTGACGATCTTCGGCATGATTTTGTAGGCGGCTCCATGCATGGCGGTTTCCCCATTGGCATCCATCGCATTGATATCTGCACCCTGATCCAGCAGCCAGGTCAGGGTGGCCAGCGCCTCGGCCTCGGTGCCGGGTTCCTCGCCGGGAGCGGTCACTCCCACACCCGCCGCCGCCAGCAGGGGAGGGCAATGGTCAGCGTTCGGAATATTGGGGTCTGCTCCCAATTCCTTGAGCAGCCGGAGCAGGGCCAGGTCTTCGTTCTGTGCTGCCAGCAGGAACACGGTGGCGCCCTTCAGATTGAGCCGGCCACCCCCGCCTGCGCCTTCCGCCAGCCGGGCGTTTATGTCTGCTCCGAGCCCCGCCAGTTCCCTCACGAATTCAAGGCTCCCGACTTTTCCCGATCCCGCGGGTGGCGGATTGCCGTCGGCACCGTCCCCCCGCGCGGTCCGCCGTGCCCAGGTCACCGCATGCAGAGGGGTATAGCCCGAGCGCTGATCGTTGGGATTTGCCCCCGCTGCGGCCAATTCAAGAGCAAGTTCGAAATGTCCATTCTCCACCGCGAGCATGAGTGGAGCCGTGCCCTTCCGCAGCGAGGTGGGATTCGGTTTCCCGGCCTGGGTTGCTTCATTCACATCAGCTCCGGCTCTCAACAACGAACGTGCCGCCCCGGTCCGTCCCTCCCTTACGGCGAAAAACAAGGCGTTGAATCCTGACTTCAGGGTGGTCCGGAAGTCCGCCCCTTGCGCCAGCAGCAGATCGACGACTTCAGCATGGCCTGCGGCAGCAGCCCACATCAGGGCGGTCTGCCCGCGCCGCTCCTTCGCATTGACCTCCGCCCCATTTTCCAACAAAGCCCGCACACACTCTGCCTGGCCGGTCCTAGCGGCAGTCATCAGCGCCGTCTCGCCTCCTGCCTGGACTGTTCCCGCGTCCGCCCCGGCCCCGAGCAGCAGTCTGACCAATTCCGGGTTCCCATTCTGGCAGGCGGTCACCAGTGGCGTGACGCCGTATCGGTTCGGAGTTGATACCTCCGCGCCGGCCTGCAGCAGACGCCTGACCGCCGCTGCATCATCCAGATGAACTGCTTCCAGCAGCGGAGCACCGTCCTCTGCCGCTGCTGGCTTGTCAGCCCTCACTGGAGCCGCGAGCATTGCCATCCCCAGGGCGGCGCAGGCAACATTTCTCATAGGGTGAGCGGCTCGCCGAGTTCCATGATCCTGCCGGTGCTGTCGCCAAAGGCGTCCAGCCTGACGCCTGCCTTGTCCAGCAGGCTCAGATGCAGATTGGCCAGTGGGGTTGGCATGTCAAAACGGATATGCCGCCCGCCCTTCATGCCGCCGGCGGCGCCTCCGGCCACGATCACAGGCAGATTGTGGTGGTCATGGGTGTTGGGATTTCCCATGCCGCTTCCGTAGAGAAAAAGAGAGTTGTCCAGCAGGGTGCCGTGGCCATCCGCCGTGGCCTGCATTTTCTGCAGGAATCCGGAGAAGAGGGAAACGTGAAACGCATTGATCCGGGCCATTTTTTCGACTTTGTCAGGATCGTTGCCATGGTGCGAAAGGGGGTGGTGCGGCTCGCTCACTCCGATTTCCGGATAGGTGCGGTTGCTCGTTTCCCGCGCCAGCTGGAAGGAGGTGACCCGCGTGATGTCCCCCTGAAAAGCAAGGATCTGCAATTCAAACATCAGACGTGCGTGGTCCGCGTAGGCGGCGGGCACCCCTGCAGGGCGGTCCAGATCCGGCAGCGGATTCTCCCGCACTCCGCTTTCCGCTTTCTGGATGCGCCGTTCCACCTCGCGCACTGCTTCCAGATAGTCATCCACTTTGGACCGGTCGGCCGCTCCCAGATTCCGCCGCAGCCGGGAGAGGTCCCCGCCGACCCAATCCAGCAGGCTGGCGCGCTGGCGCAGGGCGGCCTGGCGTTCCTCCGCCGTGCCCCCCTCACCGAAAAGCGACTCGAAAATCAGCCGCGGGTGTGCCTCCGCCGGCAGCGGCGTGGTGGGTGACGCCCATGACAGATTATTCTGGTAGACACAGGCATAACCGTTATCGCACTGGCCTGCGGTCTGCATGAGATCCATCGCCATTTCCAGGGAGGGCAGCTGGGTGGCGGCTCCCAGCTGGCGCGCCGCGATCTGATCCACGGTGGTTCCCAGGAAGTAGTCCGCGCTTTCGGTCCGCTTGGCCCGGGCCGCACTGAGGAAGGCCGCATTCGACGTGGCATGCGTCCCGGGATAGGCCGGAGCCAATTCCAGATTGGTCACCACGGTGATTTGATCCTTCACCGGCGCTAGGGAAGCCAGGATGGGTGACAATTCCCCCAAGCGGTCGCCGCCTGAGGGCGTCCAACGGCTGATATCGCAGCCCATGGGCATGAAGACAAAGCCCAGCCTCCGCACCGGCAGGGCAGGGGTCCGCGTCGTGGCCGTTGCTGCCGGGATCATGGCATCCAGCAGCGGGAGGGCGATGGTGGCGCCCATGCCCCGGAGGAAGGTTCGTCGCGGCAGGGATTTTCTAGTGAGGATCATGAGCTTTTTCGGTGAGTGAAGGGAAGGCTCCTCGCCACCCCGAGAATAATGTCGGAGAATCGATAGTGTCCGGCCGCTTCATCCGGGACAATGCGGCGCACCGCCGGGGCATCGGTGAACTCCAAACCCCGGCCGAGAGCATAGATTAATAGTTTTTCGGTCACCGTGCGAGCAAAAAGTCCTGGTCGCTTCAACAGGCCGTCCTCCAGCCCGTGCACTCCCTCGAATTTCTGGCCATCCGGGAG
>JAYUWQ010000710.1:0-3433 GCA_043753485.1 bacterium | reverse complement strand
GAAATGCCATACTCTGAAAACTTGGAAAGCTTGAAGGTCTTGGGGTCCGGAAGGACGCTAAACGACCAAGGGCGGTAGCTTATTCACAATCGATCCTTCAAAATGACTGACTTTCAAAGAATATCCGCCGATGTGAAGCTGGGCCGCGACGTCAAAATATTTGCCTTCGTCAATCTGTATGGCTGCGAAATCGGCGATGGGTCCAAAATCGGAACCTTCGTGGAGATCCAGAAAGGCGCCAAAATCGGGGAGCGCTGCAAAATTTCCAGCCATAGCTTTATCTGCGAAGGCGTGACCATCGAATCAGAAGTCTTTGTCGGTCACAGCGTCACCTTCATCAACGATGCCTACCCCCGGGCCACGGCCGCCGACGGCCAGTTGCAGACGGAAGCCGACTGGACCTGCCAGCAGACCGTGGTCCGGCGCGGGGCCTCGATCGGCTCCGGAGCCACCATCCTGGGGGGCATCACCATCGGTGAAAATGCCATCGTGGGCGCCGGCAGCGTCGTCACCAAAGATGTTCCCGCCGATACCACCGTTGCCGGCAATCCCGCCCGGGTCCTCGGCCGGATCGCCCGCTGACCCGTTGTGCTCCCCCGCCGGAAACCCCTCCCTTTTTTCTTAAATCAGCCATCACCATCCTCCATGAGTATCCAGTTTCTTGATTTGAAGACCCACCATCAGGCCCATCGTGCCGAATTTGACCGCGCCATCGGTGAAGTGATCGACAGCGGCGCTTTTGCCGGTGGTCGTTTCGTAGAGCAGTTTGAAAAGGAATTCGCGGTCTATTGTGAGGCCAAACATGCGATTGGGGTGGGCAATGGCACCGATGCGCTGTGGATGGCCCTGCTCGCGCTGGGGGTCGGGCCGGGCGACGAGGTCATCACGGTGCCGGCCACTTTCATCGCGACCTGCGAGGCCATCACTTTCTGCGGAGCCACGCCTGTTTTTGTGGATATTGATCCTGACACCTACCTGATGGATCCTTCCTTGCTGGAGGCGGCCATCACGCCCCGGACCAAGGCCATCATGCCGGTCCACCTCTTTGGCCAGCCGGTCGATCTGGACCCCATCCTCGCCATTGCCGGAGCGCATGGTCTGCCGGTGGTGGAGGATGCGGCGCAGGCTCATGGCGCCCGCTACAAGGGCCGCCGGGCGGGTTCGATCGGCGCTGCCGGAGCCTTCAGTTTTTACCCGGGTAAGAACCTCGGGGCGTTCGGCGAAGCCGGGGCGGTCGTTACCAACGACGATACTCTCGCCGCCAGGATGCGGATGTTCCGCGATCACGGCCAGGCCAAAAAGTATTTCCACGATGTGGTAGGCTGGAACTGCCGGATGGACGGCATCCAGGGCGCGGTCCTGAGCATCAAACTGCGCTACCTCGATGAACGGAATCAGCTCCGCCGGGAGCGTGCCGCCCAATACGACGAAGCCCTGCGCGGCCTGGAACATCTGGTCACCCCGGTGCGCTCGGACAATACCGAACACATCTATCACATTTACGCGGTGCGGGTCCCCAACCGGGATGCCGTGCTCGAGGCCATGGCCGCCGCGGGGGTCAGCTGCGGGATTCACTATCCAGTCCCGGTCCATCTTCAGAATGCCTATCAGGATCTGGGCCTGGGCCGGGGTTCCTTCCCGGTCGCGGAGCGCTGCGCCGGGGAATTCCTCTCCCTCCCCATGTATCCCGAACTCACCCCCGCCCAGGTGGACGAGGTGGTGGCCACCCTCCGCCAGGTGCTGCAGGGCTAGACCCCGCGGCCCGTCCGGCCTTTCCTATCACGCTCATGCATTCCGATGGCACCACGCTGGTGGACTTCCACCCGCTGACCCGGCCCCGGCTCCTGCGCGCAGCCGCCCGGCCTTTGCCGCAGATGGATGAGCCGGTTGCCTCCATGGATACGCTCGATCCACTGGCCTCGCCTGACGAATGGGACCGGGAATGCCGGGCCCATGCTGGAGCCACCGTGTTCCACACCGCCGCCTGGGCCCGGGTCCTCGCGGCCACCTACGGACACCGGCCGCTTTATCTCCGGTTCCGTCAGGCCCAGGGCTCCGCCGCCCTCGTGCCCTTGATGGAAGTGAAGAGCCTGGTCACCGGCAGGCGCGGCGTCTGTCTTCCTTTTTCGGACTATTGCGCCCCCCTCCTGCCGGACGGAGTCGCCCTCAGCCACCTGCAGGCTCCGCTCGAAACCCTCGCCCGGGAGCATCGCTGGAAATACCTTGAACTGCGCGGAGGCGCCTTTCCGGCCACCCCCGCGACACCCCTCCCTCCCAGCTTTCATGGCCATGAACTCGACCTCCGTCCCGGTCAGGAATCCCTTTGGAACGGGCTGGATGGCTCCGTCCGCCGTGCCCTCCGCAAGGCCCAAAGTCACGGACTCCAGCTCCGGGTGGCCCACGATGAAGCCGCCCTGCGCAGCTATTTTGAATTGCACACCCTCACCCGCCAGCGCCACGGAATCCCGCCGCAGCCATGGGCCTTCTTCCGCCAGTTGCACCGGGAAAAACTGATCGGCCCTGACGCCGGATTTGTGGTGTCCGCCTCCGCCCAGGGCCGTCCGGTGGCCGCGGCCATCTTTCTGCGCTGCGGCACCACTGCCGTTTACAAGTTCGGGGCTTCCGATGAACGCGCCTGGGACTGCCGCCCGAACAACCTCGTGATGTGGGAGGGCATCCAGCACCTCGTGGCCACCGGAGCCCACACCCTCCATTTCGGCCGGTCGTCGATCGGTCAGGAAGGCCTCCGGCGTTTCAAGTTATCCTGGGGCGCCACGGAATCCGCCATCTCCTACCTGCAATACCTCCCCCGTAGCGGCACCTGGGGAGCCCTGATCCCGAAACCGGACCGCCCGCTGGTCCACGCCGTCTTCCGCCGCCTCCCTTTGACCGTCAACCGCTGGGCCGGCCGCCTGCTTTATCCGCATCTTGACTGATCCCCATCCCGGGTCCTGACGATTCTTTTGACGATTCTCCCCCCATCGTCTATATTGGACCGCCCGCTTTCCCGCTCCCCCCTTCATTCCAGCCCCCCGCCCACGCCATGAAACACCAACATCCAGGATCGGACACTATTGAGGAAGCACAACTTGTCCCGGATATCCGCCAGGCCCATTCCATGCGGCACTCCGAGGGTGGGGGGGGCCTGAATTTCCATGATCTGCTTTTTGCCATCTTCCGCCACAAGTGGAAAATTCTCCTCCTGGGCCTGCTCGGGTTGGGGGCTGCCGCCTATGTCTATTTGAACCGCACCCCCCTCTACGAATCCCAGGCCAAACTCTTCGTGCCATACGTGCTGGACCGGAATACGCCCGGCGAAGGGGGCGCCCAGGTGTCGCTGGCCTCCGGTTATGCGGGACGCTCGTGGCGACCGTCTCGATGAGGTCCCAACTGGTGAGGAGGTCCATCTCCACATTCAGCACCGAGCGTCCCG
>JAYUWQ010000709.1:0-8943 GCA_043753485.1 bacterium | reverse complement strand
GAAACAGAAGGAGAGGCCGCCACGGTTCCTTCTGTCAGCCTGACAGAATTGCGCACATTCATTGACTGGTCGCCCTTTTTCCACGCCTGGGAACTCCGCGGCCGCTGGAAAGAGGAGGAACAGCGGTTCTCCTCCGCCCATGAGGACCCCGAGCTCAAGATCCAGGCGGAGGAAACGGCAGCCAAGCTCTATGCCGATGCGCAGGACCTGCTGGATAAAATCATCGCCGGCCAGCATTTCACGCCTAGGGGGGTGACCGGTTTCTTCCCCGCCAACGCGGTGGGCGACGATATCGAAATCTACACGGACGAAAGCCGTCAGGAAAAATGCGCCACGTTCCACACCCTGCGCCAGCAGGTCATCAAGACCGGAGGCAGTCCCACGCCCAACTTTGCCCTGAGCGACTTCACCGCCCCGGTCTCCAGCGGCCGGGCGGATTGGGTGGGGGGCTTCGTCGTCACCATCCACGGTGCGGATGAGTATGCCAAAACCTACGACGACCAGCAGGATCCTTACAGTTCCATCATCGTCAAAGCCCTCGCCGACCGCTTCGCCGAAGCCTTCGCCGAATGGCTCCATCAGCGCGCCCGGTTCTTCTGCGGGATCGAGAAGCCCGGCGAACTGACGCGTCAGGAGATCATCCGCGAAAAATACCGCGGTATCCGCCCGGCCCCGGGCTACCCCTCCCAGCCCGATCACACGGAAAAGCGCACCCTTTTCTCCCTGCTCAACGCCACCGCCCTCACCGGCTGCGAGCTGACCGAATCCTGTGCCATGCACCCTGGCTCCAGCGTCAGCGGTCTCTACTTCAACCATCCGCAGGCGAAATACTTTGGGATCGGCACCGACCTCGGCAAGGACCAGATCGAAGACTACGCCGCCCGCAAAGGCATGACGGTGGCTGAAGTCGAAAAATGGCTCTCTCCGTGGTTGGCTTATTAGGCGCGGCGAGGCGGTTTTGAGAGGGGATGTCAAAGTCTGTGATTTCTTTCTGGAATCATGGTCTTGACTGTCCCGCCAAGGTCACCTGCTCTTGCGAAAAACACCGGAAGCGGCCGGAAAACTCCAGGAGTTGAAGCGGCTTGCGGCGCAAGATTACCCGGAATTTGCCAGTATTATGATCCAATGTTCCGCTCCCGGTTGTTCCCCTGTTTCCTGTTCCTGACGTGGTTTGGGGCTGGCTCTGTATGCGCGGCTGAAGCTGGCCCTGTGAGCTACAATCGGGATATCCGGCCGATCCTTTCCGACAAGTGTTTTGCCTGCCACGGCATGGACTCTAAAACAAGGAAGGCTGACCTCCGTTTGGATGTCCGGGAGGAAGCGGTGAAGCCCCTGAAGGAAGGCACTCCTTTGGTTCCGGGCAATCCGGACGCCAGCCTCGTCTGGCAAAAGATTGTGTCGACGGACCCGGAGAAGGTGATGCCGCCGCCCGATTCCCACAAAACACTGAACGTGGAGGAAAAGGAGATCCTGCGCCGCTGGATTTCTGAAGGGGTGGTCTATCAAAAACATTGGGCGTTTGAACCGCCGGTCCATCCAGTGCTTCCGGATCCGGAAACGCAGCCGCTGCTGGATCAACTGGTGGAGGCACGCCTGCGGGATTCCAGCCTCGCGCCTCTTCCGGCAGCGGAGCGCCCGGTGCTGATCCGCCGCGTCAGTTTCGCCCTCACGGGCCTGCCCCCGTCTCTGGAGGAAACGGAGCAGTTTCTGCGGGACCACCATCCGGAGGCTTACGAGCGGATGGTGGACCGGTATCTGGCCTCGCCACGTTACGGTGAGGAAATGGCGCGCCACTGGCTGGACGTGGCCCGCTATGCCGATACCCATGGCCTGCACCTCGACAATGAGAGGCAAATGTGGGCTTACCGCGACTGGGCGGTCCGGTCTTTCAATCACAATCAGCCCTTTGACCAGTTTACGGTGGAGCAGCTGGCGGGCGATCTCCTTCCGGAGGCGACCCAGGAGCAGTTGACCGCCACCGGATTCAACCGCTGCAATGTCACCACCGGCGAGGGAGGCTCCATTGATGCCGAGCAGCTGTTCCGGTATGCGGTGGACCGGGCCTCCACCACGGCCCAAACCTGGCTGGGCCTGACCGTCGGCTGTGCCGCCTGCCATGACCACAAATACGATCCGGTTTCCCAAAAGGAGTTTTATTCGTTTTATGCCTTTTTCCATTCCAATGCCGATCCCGCGATGGATGGCAATACGCTCCTGACAAATCCGGTGATGAAGATCAAGCCGCCGGATTATCAGACCAAAGTGGCCGCCTTCGAGCAAAAACGGGACGCTCTGCAAGCTACCCTGACGGCGAAGACCGCCTCGGTAGCGTATCAGGATCCCGCTGAACAAAATCCACCGCCGGAGGTGACCGAAACGGAGGTCATCTGGTTCGACGATGCCTTCCCCGCCGGCGCGCAAACCGGGGTCGCGGGGCATCCGCAGCAATGGGTGGAAAAGCCCGCGCCGGTCGCCAGCGGCCAGCGGTCCTTGAAGCGGAGCGGGGAAGGCATGGCTCAGGATTATTATCAAAGTGGAGCCGCTCCGTTGGAAGTTCCTGCCGGTGGCCGGGTTTTCCTGCAGGTCTATCTGGATCCGCAGGATACTCCCGAGGAAGTCATGATCCAATTCCATACTGGGGAATGGCTGCACCGGGCGTGGTGGGGACAGGATATCATCCCATTTGGAGCGGTGGGCACGACCCAGCGTTTTGGGGCCGGTCCCCTGCCGGAAACAGGGAAGTGGGTGCCGTTGGAGGTAGAGGCTTCGAGGATGGGACTCCTGCCGGGTATGAAGATCAGCGGCATCGCCTTCACGGTCCATGGAGGGACGGCGTATTTTGACCGGCTGGGAATCAAGGGGCGGCTTGATCCCGCCACCGATCCCTCCCGATCCTTCACTGCGTGGCGGAAATCCGTGGCAGGCAAGGACCTGCCGGAAGCGCCGGCTGCGCTGCGGGGGTGGCTGAAGGAAGGCCCTGACAAGGAGCGCTCCGGCAGTGAACTGCAGCAGCTGCGCGGGTATTACCTGCAAAATGTTTGTGCCGGAACTGCGGCGGCGCTGGCGGTGCAAACCGGAGCTTTGAAGGAAGCCAACAAAGAGTTGGAAGCCTATCTGGAAAGTATTCCGTCCACGTTCATCTTCCGGGATCTGGAGCAACCGCGGGACAGTTTTGTGATGAAGCGGGGCCAGTATGATCAGCCCGGGGAAAAGGTGGAACCCGGAACGCCCGCGGTGCTGCCGCCCCTCGCCAAGGCCGGAGCCCGGGCGAACCGGCTTGACCTGGCCCGGTGGCTGGTGGCCCCGGAACATCCCCTCGTGGCCCGGGTGACGGTGAATCGGTTCTGGCAGCAGGTTTTCGGAACGGGACTGGTGAAGAGCAGTCACGATTTTGGAACGCAGGGCGATTTGCCCAGTCACCCGGAATTGTTGGATGGGCTGGCGCTTCACTTCCAACAGAGTGGATGGAATGTGAAAGGCCTGATGCGCCTGATGCTCACCAGCGAAACCTTCCGCCGGACCAGTGCGGCCCCGGCTGAAGCATGGCAGACCGATCCCGATAACAGATGGCTGGCCCGCGGGACCCGGTTCCGCCTTGATGCCGAGCAATTGCGCGATCAGGCGCTTTTTACAGGAGGGTTGCTCGACGTGACCATGGGCGGGCGCGGGGTGAATCCCTATCAACCCCCCAACATCTGGGAGCCAGTCGCCTACACCGGATCCAACACCCGGAACTATGTGCAAAGCGCGGGAACCGGAGTCCACCGGCGCAGCTTGTATACCTTCTACAAACGGACCGCCCCGGCCCCCTTCATGATCAACTTCGATGCCCCGAGCCGCGAGCAGGCCTGCACCCGCCGGGAGCGCAGCAATACCCCGCTCCAGGCGCTGCAGCTGATGAATGATGTGCAGCACTTCGAGGCCGCCCGGGCCTTGGCTGAGCGCACCCTGCTGCTGGGTGGTGCCACGCCCGAATCCCGCATCAGCTTCGCCTGCCGCACTGTGCTGAACCGCGAGCCGGTGGAGGAGGAGCGGGTGGCTTTGCTCCAATTCCAACAATCCCGCCTCGAAAAATACCGGGCCGCTCCCGCCGAGGCACTCAAGGCGATCACGTTCGGCACCGTGAAGCCCAGCGACGTGCTGAAGGAGCCGGAGCTGGCCTCGTGGACCCTGGTGGCGAATCTTTTGCTGAACCTCGACGAAGCCGTCACCCGCCACTGAACCCCTGACCTGAACTGCTTTGAATCCTCTCTCTGAATATCAGCAGCTGCTGACCCGGCGGAACTTTTTTGGCCACAGCGGCCTGCGGCTGGGCGGCATGGCCCTGACTTATCTGCTGGGACGCGATCTTGCCGGGGCCGCCGCCCCCATGGCGGTGCATCCTCCCCTGCCGGGGCTGCCCCACTTCGCCCCCAAAGCCAAAGCGGTCATCTATCTCCACATGAATGGCGGGCCCTCCCAGCTGGATCTGTGGGACTACAAGCCAGGACTGAAAAACCACTTCAACAAGGACCTGCCGCGTTCATTTCTGGGGGAGCGGATCACCACCATGACCAGCGGCCAGACCAGCTTTCCGGTCGCGCCTTCCAAGTTCAAATTCGCCCAGCATGGCCAGTCCGGTCGGTGGGTGAGCGAACTGCTGCCCCACACCGCGAAAATTGTCGACGACATCGCTCTGGTGAAAACGGTCCACACCAACGCCATCAATCATGATCCGGCCTGCACCTTCCTGATGACGGGCAGCGAGATCCCCGGCAAAGCCAGTCTGGGTTCATGGATCAGTTATGGCCTGGGCTCGGCCGCGAATGACCTTCCGGCCTTTGTCGCCCTGATGCCGCGCTTCCCGGAAAGCGGCAATGGCCAGGCGCTCTTCAGCCGGATGTGGGGCAGTGGCTTTTTGCCGGGCCGGCATGCCGGGGTGGTGTTGCGGTCGGCGGGCGATCCGGTGCTTTACCTGGAGAATCCTCCCGGAGTGGACCGCAGTGACCGCCGGGCCATGCTGGATGTGCTGAATCAATTCAACCAACGCAGATTCGAGCGTGTTGGGGATCCTGACATTCAGACCCGGATTGCACAGTATGAAATGGCCTATCGCCTCCAGGCCAGCGTGCCGGAATTGGCGGACCTGTCCAGGGAATCCCCGGCTACGCTGGAGATGTATGGACCGGAAGTGAAAACGCCGGGCTCTTTTGCGTCCAGCGCCTTGCTGGCCCGGCGGCTGGTGGAACGGGGTGTCCGGGTGGTGCAGATCATGCACCGCGGGTGGGACTCGCACGGGGACCTTCCCCACCAATTGGGCAATCAATGTCTCGACACCGACCGCGGCACCGCGGCCCTCGTGCAGGACCTCAAGCAGCGGGGACTGCTGGACGACGTGCTGGTGATCTGGGGCGGCGAGTTTGGCCGTACCGTGTACTCCCAGGGCACCCTGACGCATGAAAACTACGGACGCGATCACCACCCGCGGAATTTCTGCATGTGGATGGCCGGCGGCGGCATCAAGGGCGGCATCGTCCATGGCGAGACCGATGAGTTCTCCTACAATCCGGTCGCGGACCCGGTTCATATCAATGAAATCAATGCCACCATGCTCCATTGCCTCGGCATCGACCACGAACGTTTCTCCCTCAAGTTCCAAGGCCTCGACCAGCGCCTCACTGGCGTCGAATCCGTCAGCGTGGTGAAAAACCTGCTGGCCTGAAGAGGGTGGTTCCGCCTGCAGGGGCAGGGGGCATTTGGTTGGGACCTGGTTGCCTTATGGCTCTATCGAGCGTTCACGCGCGCCACGGAGTGCCCTGTGCACGGTGTGGAGAGCGGCGATATCAGTAGTGCTGAGGCAGATTTGACGAGGGGTTGCGGAGCAGCAGGTTTTCCCGTTCGCTTCCCGATGATAGAATTCAAACTTCATCCCCGCTTGGCCGATGGTTCCCATGGGCTTGGGCGCCTGGCCGGTTGTCAGATTCTGCTGAGGGACAATGCCAGCTTCCCCTGGCTGTTGATCGTGCCGGAGGTGGCAGACGGCGTGGAGGATCTGCACCAACTGGAGCCGTCACGCTATATGGAGGTGATGGGGGTGGTGCGGGAATTGTCGCTGTTTGTGTCCGGTTACTTCAAGCCGGATAAGTTGAACGTGGCCTGCATCGGGAATCAGGTGCGGCAGATGCACATTCATGTGGTGGGGCGCAGCGAAGGCGATGCGGCATGGCCGGGGACGGTGTGGGCGAGCACAGTGAAGTCGGCTTGGGAGCCAGGGCGGGTGGGGGAAATCCGTGAAGCCGTACGGCGGACGCTGGATTTGGAGTAAGGGACCCGGGTCTTCCTTATCCATCGGCCAGTTCTTTGATAACAGCGGTCAGGGCGGCGTAGTCCTGCTCGCCGCAGGTCAGGCTGCGTGGCAAGCCAGCACAGGCGGCCTGTTTTTCCCGCCAGTCCAGTTCAGTGAGGTTTTCGAAGAAAGCGGTGAGGGATTCCTCGAGCGGCTCCGCGAAAGTCCAGCCGGTGGCGCGGGAGTCGACCCAGCGGCCGGTTTCGGTAGTGGCCTCGGCGAGTGCGGGGCAGGCGAAGAGGCCGCCTTCGTAAAGGCGGTTTGGGAGGAGCCAAGCGGAGTTGGTGCCAGCGTCGGCGAAGTCGAAGGTCCAGTTGAAATCGATCCGGCGGTAGAGGTCTGCGAGGTCGCCGGGATACTGGTAGGCCCCACCCCATTCCAGGTTGCTCAGGCCTTCCAGCAGGCTCTTGATCCCGGCGGCATCGGTGCCGGAGGGGTAGCCGCGCAGGTAAAAGTGCAGCCGGTCCGGGAAACGGACTGCGAGTTGCCGCATCAGCTCGATGCTGCGGCGGCAGCGGAAGGCGCCAAAAAGGCCGATCACCCACGGCCGGCCGCCGCGTGCGGTTTCACGCGTGAGGGAAGCGGAGAAGTTGGCTTCCGCGATTCCAGTCGAAGGATACACTTTGTTCTCCAGCAAAAAAACCGGACCGGTGAATTCCTGGAACTGCGTGAAGTAGTTTTGGACGAAGCCGGGGGAGGTCGTCACGAGCAGCGCAGTGCGGCGCAGGACGAAACGTTCCACGGCGCGCATCACCTTGCCGCGCAGGCCCTGACCAAGCATGGCGGGCTGCACGTCCGCGAGTTCCAGCACGATGGGCGATGGACCGCCCGGCCGGCGTGCCATCCAGCGCGCGGCGAGAGCCAGCAGAGCATTGTCCGTATTCACCACATAAAACGCGTGGGCCTGCCGCAGGGCGGCGCGATGCTGCCAGAGGCGGGGCAGGCTGCCGAGAAAAACGAAGGCGCGTTTCAGATAACGGCGGTTCTCGGTGACGCCCAGTTCCACATTTTCCCAAAAGGGGGCTTCCTCCACCTTGTCACGGTTCCGGTGGAACATGTAACCCAGCACTTCCCAGCCGGTGGCGTGAAAGGCCGCGACGCGCTTCCTGACCCGGGCATCGCCGCGCTCATGGGCGAAGCACGCGAGAAGGGGGCGATCGGTTTCGGGCATGAGGGCAAGCAGGGAGGATTATGGGAAATGGAGGGAAATCAATGGCAGGAGCTACCTTCGGCGGCAAAGGAACAACTGGACGTGGCGGTCGTTGGCGGAACGATCCCGCCAGGAAGCCACTCACTGACACCAAGGTGGTGAAAACAAAACCCCGCTGCCCTTGGGAGGACAGCGGGGTTTGCTGAAAGGTGGGATTGGCCGGATTATTTGGCGGCGCGGAGGGCTTCTTCCTTGGCTTTGGCCTTGGCTATGACGTCGTCGCTGACGTTCTTCGGACAAGGGGCGTAGTGGCTGAACTCCATGGAGAACTGGCCACGGCCGGAGGTCATGGTGCGCAGGTCGCCGATGTAGCCGAACATGGCGCTGAGGGGGGCCTCGGCCTTGACGCGGATGCCGCCGGGGGTGCCTTCCTGACCTTGGATGACGCCGCGCCGGCGGTTGAGGTCGCCGATGACGTCGCCGACTTTTTCCTCGGGGGCGAAAACGTCGAGCTTCATGATCGGCTCGAGGATCTGCGGACCGGCTTTGGGCATGGATTGACGATAGGCGGCTTTGCTGGCGATTTCGAAGGCGAGGGCGCTGGAGTCCACAGCGTGGAAACCGCCATCCAGAAGGGTGACCTTGAAGTCCAAGCAGGGGTAGCCGGCGAGCGGGCCTTTGCTGACCATGGACTTGAAGCCTTTTTCGACGGCGGGAATGTATTCCTTGGGCACGTTGCCGCCGACGATTTTGGACTCAAAGATGAAGCCGGTGCCAGCTTCACCGGGCTCGATACGGTAGTCGATTTTGGCGAATTGGCCAGACCCGCCGGATTGCTTTTTGTGGGTGTATCCTTCGCTGATTTCCTTGGTAATGGTCTCGCGGTAGGCGACCTGCGGGGCGCCGACGATAACCTCAACCTTGTGGGTGCGCTTGAGGATGTCGATTTTGATATCGAGGTGCAGCTCGCCCATGCCCTTGAGGATCATTTCCTTGGTTTCCTCGTCGGTTTCGACGCGGAAGGAAGGGTCTTCCTGGATCATCTTGCCGATGGCGTTGGCCAGCTTTTCGGCGTTGGCCTTGTCCTTAGGTGCGACGGCGATGGAGATGACGGGATCGGGGAAGACCATCGGCTCTAGGGTGGCCGGGTTTTTCTCGTCGCAGAGGGTGTGGCCGGTCTGCACGTTTTTCAAACCGACGATGGCGACAATGTCACCGGCCTGGGCGGAGTCGATTTCCTTGCGGTCGTCGGCGTGCATTTCGACCATGCGGCTGATGCGCTCGGTCTTGCCGGTGAAAGAGTTGAGCACGGTGTCGCCCTTCTTGATGGTGCCCGAGTAGATGCGGGTGAAGGTGAGGGCGCCAAACTTGTCGTCCATGATCTTGAAGGCGAGGCCACGGAACGGCGCCTTCGGGTCGATGATGGCGAATTTGCCGGTCTCGTTGCCCTCGGCATCCACTTCGGGGA
>JAYUWQ010000708.1:0-3441 GCA_043753485.1 bacterium | reverse complement strand
AATTGCCATGCAAATTACGAGGAAAATGCCATAAAGTGATAAAAAGAAACGGAGCCTGTAAGGGAGCATGAGGATCCGCAGAACCTGGGGGAGGCAGCCTCTACGCAGGCCGTGCGGTTCAAAGATCAATCCTCCGCCTCAACGAAACCGGGGACAATCTCACGTATAACGCGCGTGCCGGTGGTGGGGCAGGAAGAATCCGTGGAGGAGGCGGTCGATCTGGAGGAGGCCGGCGCGGTGGATGGTGATGAGATCCGGGGAGAGGCTGGCGAAGCCTTCCTGTTGGAGGGAGGCCAGCTGGGGGGCGAATTTTTCGAGGACGTTGACGTCGAATTTTTGTTGGTAGTGGGCTGGGGAGGCGGAGCCGAGCTTGAGTTGCAGGATGAATTCGCGGATGAGGCGCTCCTCCGGGTCGGTGACGTAGGCGCGGAAGACGGCGTGTTCGCCGCGCTCGATGGCGTCGCAGTAGGCGGCGATGTCCGAGTGGTTTTGCAGGTGGACGCCGCCGAGGTGGCCGAAGCTGGCCACGCCCAGCGGGAGCAGATCCGCGCCGCCGAAGAGGCCATCGCGGTAGACAAATTTGGTGGTTTCCTTCTTTTTGACAATGGTGTAGGCGCTGCTGACCTCGTAACCGGCGGCTTCAAACTGGGAGAAGGCGTAATCGACCCAGCGGCGTTTGGTGGGCCAGTTGGCCACAGGGGCGGTGAGTTTCCCCTCGGCCTGCATGGTTTTGTAGATGCCGGTGTTATATGGCACTTCCATCTGGTAGATGGTGAGGCAGTCGGGCTGGAGCTCGAGGGCCTTTTCAACGCAGCGTTTCCAATTATCCTCGGTCTCCTCGATCATGCCGGCGATGAGGTCGATATTGATCTGCGGGAAACCGATGTTCCGGGCATAACCGTAGGCGCGGAAGACTTCGGCGGAGCGGTGGGCGCGGCCGTTTATATCGAGGATGTGGTCGTCGAAGTTTTCAATCCCGAGGCTGAGCCGGGTCACTCCCATGGCGCGGATGGCGTCCAGTTTCTTTTCGCTCAGGGTTCCGGGTTCGGCCTCGAAAGTGACCTCCTCCACCTCATCCCACGGCATGCCGTCCTTGAGGTGCCGGGTCAGCTCCTCCAACTGCGGCACGGACAGATAACTGGGGGTGCCGCCCCCGAAATAAACGAACTTGGGTTTCCGGCCCTGGAGGTAGTTCCGCCGGGCATACATTTCGAATTCCTTCATCCCGGCGCTGACGTAGCGGCGGATTTCGTCAGGTCCCTTGTCGGTGTAGACCCGGAAATAACAGAAGTGGCAGCGTTTCCGGCAGAAGGGGATGTGGAAGTAAACCCCCACCGGCACATCCTTGGGCGGCGGCTGGTCGAGCACCCGGGCGATGGCAGGGATCTGCTCCGGCTGCCAGAAGGAGAAGGGCGGGTAGTTGGAAACAAAATAGTTTCCCGCTTCGGTGGCTTCTTCCGCAGCAGGGGGCGGGGCGGCGGGGAGTTCGGTGCTCATGATGGAATGGAAAAGTCAGGGTGGGTTCCCGGAGGTGAAGGCGTAAATGATTCCGTCGTCTGCGCCCATGATCAAGCGCCCAGCCGCGAGGCAGGGACTGGTCTGCACGGGCTGGCCGATCTCATAGGTCCAGGCCTCCTTGCCGTCGGCGGTGGTGAGGGCGTAGATTTTGCCATCATCGCTGCCGAAAACCACATGCGGGCCAGTGACCACAGGTGAACTGTCGATGCGGCCCTGGGCACGGAAGGTCCATTTGGCTTCACCGGTGGCGAGGTCGAGGCAGTGCATCCGCTTGCCGCGGTCGCCCGCGAAGACCAGGCCCCCGGCGGTGATGGCGGGGGAGGAGAAGAAGGGGAAATCGCGGTCCTGATAGGTCCACTTGGGTTTCAGGGTGGCGGTGTCCACCGCGATGATTTCATTGCCGTAATGGCCGACCACCGCGATCCCGTTCCGTGCCGCCACGGTGCTGGCGATCGGGTTGTTCACCTCCACTTTGCCCTTCTCGGTGCCGTCGGCGGCATTCACAAAATAGAGGAACCCGTCGCAACCGCCGAAAGCCGTCATGCCATCCACGAGGGAGGCGGTGCCATTGACATAGTTGCCGGTTTCCACCATCCAGGCCTTGGTGCCGTCGCTGGCCTTGAGGGCATAGAGGCGGTTGTCGTAGGACCCGATCAACACCAGCGGTTCATGGCCTTCCCTGACAAACAGGTTGGCCCCGCCGCGGATCTCGGCTTCGGTCTCAAACTTCCAGCGCAGGGTGCCGGAGGCGGCTTCGAGGCAGTAGACAAAGCCATCGGCGCTGCCGAAGATCACGTCTTTTCCTGACAAAAGAGCCGAACCTTCAATGGCGTCCTTGGTGGCGAATTCCCAGGCCTTGGTGCCGTCCGCCAGCTTGATGGCAAAAAACACCCCTTTGCCATCGCCCACGTAAGCCTGTTCGGCATCGGCCACCGCGGTCGCCTTGATGGGCTTGGCGGCGGTGAACTTCCACGCGGGCTTCAGGGGGAGGGAGAGAATTTCTGCCGAGACCCCGGTCATGGCCGCATCTCCGCGCCAGAGGGGCCATCCTGACGTCCCGGCGGCAGCAGTCAAAGCGGTGAGAGCCCACAGGCTGAGGGAAAGGCAGGGAAGAAGGCGCATCGGGAGGGAGTGGAAGGGGATACGTCCGGGAGCGTTGCGGGTTTTCAGGACTGTCTGGATGGATGCTGGGAACTGGGGTGCTGGGGGCCAATGCACTGGGAACTCGGCAGGAGCCTCGTCCACCGCTCTGCCTTGCGGGCCTTTGGCCAGCAAGGGGTGGACGAGGCTCCCGCGGGGTTTTTCATAGACCTTTTACTCGTGCCATTCCAAAGAATTCACCTCTCCCTGCCATGGCCAGTCCTCTGATTTTGCCACGAGGCCGGCCCGGACGGGATTGTTCACCGCATACTGCCACTTGGCGGCGTAACGCTCATCCGAGCGGAGCCGGTGGTCCCAATGGAGCGACTGCCAGCTCCATGCGGGATTGGCTGCGATGGTGGTGAACCGGCCTTTCCAGTAGCTCATCCAACGGTTCAGGGACAAACCTTCCGGATGCCTCGGGGTGCAGAAAAAGTGCAGATGGTTCGGCATGAGGACATAACGGCCGACGATCCAGGCTTCGGCTTCACTCCATGCGGTCAACAAGGTTTGTTGGACGGCATCCTGGGCGACCCACCGGGCGCGGTGGTTGCTGGTGACGGTGACGAAGACGAGGGTGGGTTCGGAAAGGGAGATCCAGACACCGCGCGCGGGTTTTTGGGTGCGGGGAGGAACCATGGTGGGGGTGGGGGAGGAAAGTAGGGTGAGTGACGGCTGGGCTTGGGAGAATTGGAATTTAGGCGGGGGAGGTGGAGGCGCAAGCTGGCTGGGGTTTCAGGTGGGACCAAAGCTCTGGGAACTCGGCGGGAGCCTCGTCCACCG
>JAYUWQ010000707.1:0-8966 GCA_043753485.1 bacterium | reverse complement strand
GCACCTGGGCGCGCACGATGCGGGACATGGTGAGCCATTCCACCGCCCCGATGGCCATGTACATGAGGAGCATGCTTTTGCCGAACATGGTGGTCAGTAAAATAACAAAGATCATGAATGGCAGCGCATAGAGCACATCCACAAAACGCATCATCACGGCATCGGTGCGGCCACCGAGGTAGCCGGCGGTGGCGCCATAAGCGACCCCGATCAGCAGCGCGACGCTGGTGGCGACCAGCCCCACCATGAGCGACACCTGGCCGCCGCGCATGATGCGGGTCAGCAGATCGCGGCCCAGGGTATCCGTGCCGAACCAGTGTTTGACCATGGAGCCGTCCGCGAGAGTTTCCATGGTCCCCGGAGGCGAGGCTTTGAGGGCGAGATTGGTGACCTCCGGATTCCACGGGGACAGGCGCGGGCCCACAAAACAGATGAGCACCACGGCGATCAGCACGAGGCCGCAGGCGACTGCGAGGTGGTTTTTGCGCAGGCGGGCCCAGGCGTCCTGCCAAAGCGAGCGGCCGGGACGGATCGCCGGAGCGAGGGTGGCGGGGATGACGGCGGTGCTCATGAAAGGCGCACTTTGGGGTTGATCCAGGCGACCAGAAGATCGGTCAGGAAATTCACCACCACCAGCAGCACGGCGTAGAGCACCACGGTGGCGAGGATGAGGCTGTAGTCGCGGTTGAAGACGGAGGACACAAAATGCTGGCCGAGGCCGGGGAGGTTGAAGATTTTTTCGATGATGAAGGAACCGGTGGTGATTCCCGCCAGGGCCGGGCCGAGAAAAGCGACCACCGGCAGCAGGCCGCCCCGCAGGGCATGCACCAGCACCACCCGCCAGCCGGGCACGCCCTTGGCCCGGGCGGTGCGGATGTAGTCCTGATTCAACACTTCCAGCATGCCCCCGCGGGTCATGCGAGCGATGTAGGCAGCGTAGATCAGACCCATGGTGACGGCAGGCAGGACCCAGTCGGTTTTCTCAAACCAGCCCGCGACATTGAAAATCCGCCATTTCAGGCCGAAGATGGCAATGAGGATAGGGCCCATGACAAAGGTGGGCAGGCAGATCCCGATCAGGGCGAGGGACATCGGGCCGTAGTCCAGCCACGTATTCTTCCGGACGGCGGCGATGATGCCCGCCGGCAATCCAAGGCCCAGGGCGACGCCGAGGGCGCTCAGGCCGATGATCAAAGAGATGGGAAAGGCGTCCTTGATGATTTTGCTGTTCCACATGCCCTGGTAGCTCATGGAGGGAAGCAGATCGCCCTTCAGATAGGACCCCATGGTGGTGAAATATTGCACTGCGAGGGGTTTGTCCAAACCGTAGCGTTCCACCAGCACCTTCCTCACATCGGGCGGCATGGCCTTGGGGCTGGCGAAGGGATCGCCGGGGGCCAGGCGGATCATGAAAAAAGTGAGGCTGAAGACCACGAGAATGACCGCGATGGACTGGGCGAGCCGGTTGAGGGTAAAGCGGAGCATAACAGGTTCAGTTCCGGTTGAGTTCCGCGTCCATGGAGGACGCCGGCGGTGGATAGACGAGATCGAGGTGATACCAGACCGGATTGTCCAGCAGCCGCTGCGGCCAATGCTTCACGGCCGGGTGGATCAGCCGGGTGCGGGTGCCGAAGTAGACCGGCAGCACGGGCGTGTCGCGCATAAGGATGCCTTCTGCTTTGGTGAGGATGGCGAGGCGTTCCTGGGCATCGGCGCATTGTTTGGCATCGGCGAGCAGTTGATCGAAGTCCTTGTTGCTCCAGCCGGTCTCGTTGTTGCCCCCATCGGTCATCCACATGTCGATGAAGGTGGCCGGATCGAAGTAGTCCGCATTCCACCCCGCCCAGCAAATATCATAGTCCAGTTTCTGTTGGGAGGTGAGATAGACACTGAAGTCCTGCTGGGTCACCCCGACGGAAATGCCCAGGTTTTGCCGCCACATGGCCTGCACGGCTTCGGCGATCTGGCGGGAGGCTTCGTTTTTCGAAATCAGGATATTGAATTTGGGAAACCCATTGCCGTCCGGAAATCCGGCTTCAGCCAGGAGACGTTTGGCCTGCGGCAGGTCAAAGCTGAATTCCTTCACCTGCGTGTAGCCTTCCATCGGCGGCACCATGCCGGCGGCCGGCTGCTGGCGGGCGCGCAACACGTTGTCGATGATGCTTTTCCGGTCGAGGGCGAAGGCGAGGGCGCGCCGCACCCTCACGTCCGAGAGGGCCGGGCGGGTGGTGTTGACCCGGAAATACCACGAGGCACAATTTGTATAGTTGCTGACAATGTCAGGATGGTTTTTCAGGTAGTCCGGAATCCGGGACAACGGCGTGGAATAGGTCGCGTGCAATTGTCCCCGCCGGAAGAGGCGCTCCTCCACGGCATCGTCGTCGATCGAGTAAAACCGCACGCCATCGAGCTTCACGTTGGCCGCGTCCCAGTAATGGGGATTCCGCTCCACCTGGAGATACTGGCGGAAAAGATAACGTTTGAGCTTGAAGGGACCATTGCCCACCAGTTTGTCCTCATCCGTCCAGGGATTCATCACGTCGTAGATACCGCCATATTTTTCGATGACATGCCGGGGTACCGGCCACCAGGAAGTGTGGCAGGCGATGAGCGGGAAATGCGGGGTGGGGCCGACAAGGGTGAGTTCCAGCGTCGCGTCATCAATGGCGCGGGCACCCAGTTCCTCTTCCTTGACCTTGCCTTCATAAAGCGGGAGTCCGTTTTTCAGCAGGTAGAGCATCTCGGCGTATTGAGCTCCCAGTTCCTTGCGCAGCATGCGGCGGTAAGACCAGACAAAATCATGGGCCGTAAAGGGCGCACCATCGGACCATTTAGCGTTCTTTTGCAGGTGGAAGGTCCAGACCGATTTGTCGGCATTCGCTTCCCACTTCTCGGCCATCCCGGCCTCCACATCCTTGTCGCTGTCGCGGTTTTCGCTCACCAGCCCCTGATAAAGCGAGAGCATAATGTGGTGCTCGGTGACGCTGTTGCAGCGCTGGAGGTCGAGGAAGCGGGGCTCGGCTTTGTTGTTGATCAGGAAAATCTTTCCCTTGGCTCCCTCCCGGGCATTGATGGGGTCCGCGCCACAGCCGGTCAGGCCTGCCGTGGCGAGCACGGAGCAAAGGAGGAACAACAATCGACGGGGGGGCATAGGCGGGGATACCTATGGATGCACCGCATCCGCTGTGCCAGAAAAATCCTTGGATTATGCGGGGATGGCGGCACTTTCTGGCTGGCTACGGCACGACCCGATGAAGTAGATGGGAGAAATGTCCGGTAAATATCAGAAGGGTATCAAAATTGCATTATGGGTGGCGCTGATCACAGCCCAGGCGGCGGCGGCCCCCCAGCCGGGTGAGGCGATTTTTCTCGAAAAGTGCGCGATGTGCCACCTGCCCGGCGGCCAGGGAGCCCCGCCAGCCTTCCCTCCCCTGGCGGGCAGCGACTGGTTGAAGGGGGACCGGCCCCGGAACATCCGCGTCCTTTGCGAAGGCTTGGAAGGCAGGATCGTGGTCAACGGCACGGAATATCACAACGTGATGCCCCCGCAGGTGCTGGACGATGCCCAGGTGGCCGCCGTCCTGACCTACGTGACCAATGCGTGGGGCAATCAGGCCGCGCCCTACACCCCCGCCGAAGTGAAGCAGGCCCGGGCGGGTTCGCGTTTCCCGACCTTCGCGGAGCTTGAGAAAGCTTCCGCTTACGCACCCCTGCCCCCAGCCCCGGCAGGTTGGACCCTCCGCGAGGTGACGCAATTGCCTGCGCTTTGCAGCCGGCTGGCCGGTGGCAACGGCGGGCCGGTATATGTCCTGAGCGAACACGGCATCATTTACCGGTTGGACCAAGGGGCCGCGGTGCCATGGATTCTGCCCGCCGATTATGCGGACCTGAGCATCGGGTCTCTCAACACGCTGGGGATAACGCTGGGACCGGACGGAAGGCTCTGGGTCGTGAGCAATCAAAAGACCTCGGCCGGCGTGGCGGTCGAGACGAATGTGGTGACGATCTGGCGGAGCGGGCCGGTCCAGGGAACCGAGGCTCCCAAACTCAAACCCTGGTTCCGCACCCGTTATCCCTGGGGCGTGGGACCCTACAATCATGGAGTGAGCCACCTCGCCTTCGGTCCGGACGGAATGTTATATGTGAGCAGCGGCTCGCGCACCGACGGAGGTGAGGACGGCATCGTGCCCCGGATTTCCAAGGAGGGGGAAACGGATATCACAGCCTGTCTCTGGCGGATGGACCCCGCGGCCGCCACGCCCAAAATTGAAGTGGTCGCCCGTGGCATCCGGAATGCCTATGGCTTCGCGTGGACCCCGGAGGGGCAGCTGTTCACGGTGAGCAACGGACCGGATGCCGATGCCCCGGAGGAGATGGATGCCATCGTGACCGGGCGGCATTATGGATTTCCCTATCAATTTTCCGATTGGCCATTGATCCCGAAACCCTACCCGCACACGCCGGAGCCCCCCGCAGGCCTGACCTTTTCCCAGCCGGTGCTCAATCTCGGGCCATCGGCCGGCGGAGGCAAAACGGGAGGGCTGGCGACCTTTGACGCCCACTCCAGTCCCGCCGGGATGATGTGGTGCGGGAATAACTATCCGGAACCGCTGCGCGGTGGGTTTCTTGTCACCCGCTTTGGCAATCTGCTCGCCACCCCGCAGGATGCTGGATTCGATCTGCTCCGGGTGGCCCTGGAGCCTATCAAGGAAGGCGGACCCTGGCAGGCCAGGGTAAGCACCATCCTCGCCCCGCTGGGGCGCCCGATTGATGTGCTGCCCAATGGTCAGGGCAAGGTGCTGATTCTCGAATACACCCGTCCCACGGACTTCAAGAGCCGCGTGGGTTGGCTCCCCGGGCGGATCCTGGAACTGGCCCCGGCCGCGAAATGAAGGCAAAAAGAATGGCCTGGGGCACCGTGCGACCCAGGCCACTCCTGATAACTGATAACGGAGTCTGCTCCGTTCCGTCTACGACTGCGCTTCGTAAGGCGCGGGATCCACCTTGGCGAGCTTGGTGATTTTCACGTGACGGGTGATGGCGGAGTCCTCGCTGGGGAGATCCACCGCGTCGCCTACGGACTTATTGAGCAGGGCCTGGGCACTGACCGAAAGGTAGGAGATGATGTTGTCCTCGATCTTCGTATCCCAGGCTCCGAGGATGCTGAAGGTCTCTTCCTTGCCGTTTTCGTCGTCAAGGTAGGTGACCACGGTACCCAGGCTGACCAGCGCGTCGGAGGCGTCGGAGAAGTCCGTGCCCTTGGCCCGGTTGAGGTCGCGTTCGATGTCGAAGCGGCGGCGGGAAAGGACGAGGGAGTATTCCTTGGCGGACTTGAACTCGAAGTTTTCGCGCAGATCGCCGTATTCGCGGGCGATCGAGATGTCTTCAATGTTCTTGGGAATCTCCACCTGGATGAGATGTTCGTAAACCTTGCGCTTTTCCGTCAGGCTGGTCCAGGAGACCAGCAGGGTTTCCTCCTCCTCTTCCTGTTTTTCATTGCCACGTTCGGTGATGATGTCTTCGAGATCGGGATGGAGGCGGATGAAACGGGCCAGCAGGGAGCGTTTGCCCATCTCTTCGATCCCCGGGGAAAGCATCACCTGACGGGCGAAGTTGCGCGCCTGGGCGATCTCACCCAGCGCCAGGAAATCCTTGATGATCTCCTTGTCGGCGAGGAGGAAGTCGTTGATGCGGTTCGCCTTGCGGTTGGCCTCATCGAAGTGGTCGCGCTCTATGGCGCTGAGCATCGCCTTGGAAAGCTCGAGGCTGAAAACGGCGGCTCCGGCTCCTTTGCGTTCCTTGCCGAGCCAGACCAGCACTTCCGAGGAAAGACTGCGCTGGGTAATGCCGGTGAGGAGAAACTTGTTGAACGGGCCATCATAACCTTTTTCCTTCAGCACGGAGGCGAGTTCACCAAGGCTGCGCTGGCTGAGGCGGTTCATCAGGGGCAGCAGGCTGGTCACTCCGGCATCACCGGTGGCGTCCACCAAGGCATCGAAAACGCGGCGCTGTCGGGAAACGGCGAGGCTGCCGACACATTCCGCGAGGCGGGGGCCTTCCGCGGCGATTGCTTTGGCGAGGGCCGGCGAGACATCGTCGTGCAGGGCCTTGACTTTGTCGCGCAGTTCATCGCGGGAAAGAATCAGGTCGAGGGCCTCGACGGGACGGAGGCGGAGATTTTGGGTAGCGGCGTCGTCGGCTTCCTTGATCACGGCTTCGAGGACCACCTGGTCCTGGAAGAGCTCCAGTTCGCGGGTGATGGCATCCAGGGCTTTGCCTTTGCCTTTCAGGTCACGGGCTTTGCGGAAGTCGGAGAGGAGCGCATCGGCGGGGCTGAGGTCGCCACCGCGCAATTCCAGCGGGAGGTTGCGTTTGGCAGGAACGATGAATTCCGGGCGGCTGCGGAGTTCCTTTTTGCAGGATTCCCACCATCCTTTGAAGGCGCCTTCGGCCACGATCTTCGGTTTCACCACGGCTTCGAAAGCATCGAGAGACATGCTGCCTTTGTGGCTTTCCAGCACGGCACGCACCAAGGCGGGTTTGTCGTCCTTGGCCAACTTCTGCAGCGAAACCGGATCGGCGTGGCGGCGGGCGAAAATGTGGGTATCCGGCACTGCATCAAGGGATTTGGCGGCGAACTCGACTTTCAGGGGGTGCCCCTTCTTGTCTTCAAAATCAACGATGACCTGATCTGCATCCAGTTTCCACTCGGCGATACGGCCTACCCCCCAGCTCTTGTGAAAGCAATAAGTGCCGGGTTCCAAGGCCGACATGCGGGGAGCCAGGATGCCTTGGAGTTTGCCGTTGGCGACGAGTTTTGAAATCTCAGGATGGACGGTGGACATAGGGAATGGGGGACGCGGAAAAGCTGCTGCCCCCGCCGCAGACAACGGGGGAATCACAGTCATCGGTGCTCCCCCCCTCCGTTGCAAGGCGAGAATGGACGCCGACCCTGGCTCAGGGAATCGTGGCCACGGGACGCTTCAGCCGTTCCAGCAGGACACGCCGGCCTTGCTGGAATCCCGTCCATCCGGTCACCGGAAAATCCCCCTGCCGGCAATCCACTTTCAGACGGATCACCCAATCATTTTTCTCAGGCGCGGCGGCCAGGTCCCACTGCCCCTCGGTCAGTTTTCCGGACGCCGGCAAATCCTCCGCCGGAGCGGGGGGAGTTCCCGGAGCCCAACCCCCGGCGATCCGCGTGATGCTTTCCACGCTCATCGCGGGGGAGAGGCGGAAAGGGGACCGGCGGTTTTCCGATGGGCTGACCGACAGATAGTCCCGCTCCCAGAAAAAGGGCAACGTCACCTGACGGGTCTCCGGCGTCACTGCATCCCCAACGCTGTAACTCATCCGGATGACCACGGGCCGGGTCACCTCCTCGGCATGGGTCAATTCCACCAGGCTCAAGTCAAACAGCCCGTATGAATTCAACTGGCGGCGCACCAGATTCACATACTCACTTTCCGGCGAGCCCAGCAGCCAGCTGCGGGCCCAGGAAGCCGCTGCCCCGGTCAGGGTCAGCGTCTCGTCCACCGCCAGTTTTCCCCCGGCTTCCACCCGCACCTTCCGGTCGATTTTGATCTCGGTGGCGTCCGGAGGCAGGATTTTCTCGAAATGAGCTTCCTTGCTGTCCAGCACCAGCGCGTCGCGGCCCGAGAGGAAGTCGGGAACATCCTCCAGCAGATCCAGCCAATCCTCCGTGGCATCAATCCACGGCTGCTTTCCGGTGCCGGGGACGTGTAGGATCATATGATCGAACTGGTCGAGTGAAGGAATCTCCCGCCGCAGCCTCCATCCGGTATCCACCAGCGCCGGCGAACAGGGAACGCCGGCGCGCCGCAGCAGGTGAAACAGCAGCAGGGTGTGGTCCTTGCAGTCCCCATACTGGTCGGACTGGATTTTCGACACCAGGCTTGGTACCTGCCCGCGGGTGCCGAATTCCAAGCCCTTGTAGGTCAGGTTCGACTGGACATGGCGGACGATGGCCCCCAGCTTTTCCTCCGGCGTCTTCAAGCCCAGGCAAATTCTTTCGGCGAGGGCTTTGGTCGAATCATCAGGTTCCAGGCGGTCCTTGATCCGCTTCAGATAATTGGCAGCGAGGGCTTTCCAGTCCCCGCCGGCGGGTCCGGCAACTACCAACGGATTCCAATCTTCCAAAGGAGCCATGAAGGCCTCCCTCTGATAGGCGGGCGTATTGACCATCACAAAACCGCGGAAGTCCGGACCTTCCAACGGTTTGAGCCCGCCTTCCGGAGAAAACTTTACCGCCGCGACTTCGCCCTGCATGAACCAGCCGCGGGCCATGGCCGGAAAATTGCCCAGCAGAAGGTCCCGGCGGAAAGGGGGTTTGGTGGATTTGCTTTTATCCTCCACCGTGATGACGGCCTCCAAAGTGCAGCCGCGCCGCAGCCCCGGCACGGGAATCTGCAGCACGTGGGCTCCCGTGGCGAGGTCGCCCGACTCGCCGGTCGAAAAGGCATCGGCATTGGACCCTTCCTGGATCACCTTGCCGGTTTCATCCTTTACGATCAGCCGGTTCACATAGACTTTTTCGTAGGAAGGGTGGAAGGACTGGGACAGGCTGCTGAATGCCTCCAGCCCGCTCTGGTCGATGATTTTGACGTGGTAGTATTGAGAAATCCTCACCGGCTCTCCGGATTGATAGAACACCCCCACCACCCGGTGGCGGTAATACGCCCCGTGACCTTTGACGAGGGCCGCGGCCGGCTCGGGAGCTGCCGCCAATGCGTCCTCCATCACTTTGGGAACCGGCACGGCCTCCAAGGGCGTCCGGGACAACTCCGCCGTGCCCTGCCCCAGCGCGCCATCGGTCATGGCGAGGGCTTGTTTGATGGCAGCGTCCTCCGGCGACTTTCCGGCCGCTTTGGCAAAGGCCTCGCGGGCTGATTTCCAAGATTTGCGGTGCCATTCGCTCCAGCCCCGCAGCACGTGGGTGCGGGCGG
>JAYUWQ010000706.1:0-3445 GCA_043753485.1 bacterium | reverse complement strand
CTTCCCCTTTTTTGCTCCGTCGCGCTGCTATTCCTGACCGGACTTGGCTTGGCTGCAGACCTCATAGATGACTCCTGGCAATCCACCGCCCCGCGCGGGGAAATCCGGCCTGACTTCCGCTTCGATCCAAAGGGCGGCCGCGCCGGTTTGGCTGCGCTCCTCATCGAAACCGATGACCGGGAAGGGCTCAGCGGCTCGTGGTTCAAAGAGCTGCCGGTGCAGGGTGCGCAGCACTACCGCTTCACCGCGCACCGGTTTGTGGAAGGCGTCGCCGACCCGCGCCGCAACGTAGTGGCCCGGCTCCTTTGGCAGGATGAAAAAGGAGGGCCGGTGCCTTTCGATGGGCCCATGGTCACCAGCGTGCTCAAAGGATGGAAGCCGGAAGCCGAACCGGAATACCCGGGTGATGGCGCGGCCGATGCGGAGGGCTGGGTGCCCTTGGCTGGTGTTTATCGTGCTCCCTTCGCCGCCCGGCGGGTTCGGATTGAGCTTCATTTCCAATGGGCTCCCCGGGCCAAGGTCCGTTGGAGTGAGGTCAGGTTCGATCCGGCCGCCCCGCCGGCCGGGCGGAAGGTCCGCCTCGCCGCCGTCCATTTTCGTCCGCAGGGAGGTCTGAACCCCGAAGGCAACTGCAGGCTGTTTGCCCCGCTGATTGCGGACGCGGCGAGACAGCGAGCCGACCTGGTGGTCCTGCCGGAAACCCTGACCTATTACGGCCTCGGCAGGACTTATGCCGATTGTGCCGAGCCGGTCCCCGGCCCTTCCACGGAATATTTTGGTACCCTCGCCAAGACCCACAATCTCTACGTCGTGGCCGGACTCCTTGAGCGGGAGGGGCATCTTATTTACAACGTTGCCGCGCTGATGGGCCCGGACGGCAGATTCCTCGGCAAGTACCGCAAAGTCGCGCTCCCCCGCTCCGAAATCGCCGGCGGCATCAGCCCGGGCCGGGAATATCCCGTCTTTGAGACCCGCTTCGGGAAGTTGGGCCTGATGATCTGCTATGATGGTTTCTTTCCGGAAGTCGCCCGCGAGCTGACGAATCGCGGTGCGGAAGTCATCGCGTGGCCGGTCTGGGGCTGCAATCCTCTGTTAGCCCAGGCCCGCGCCTGTGAGAATCACATCTATCTGATCAGCAGCACCTATGAACCGCCGGAGCGCGGCTGGATTCTTAGCGCCATCTACGGCCACGACGGTCAGCCGCTTATTGCGGCGGAAAAGTGGGGGACGGTGGTCGTTGCCGAAGTCGATCTCGACCAGCACCTCCAATGGCCCAGCCTGGGTGACTTCAAGGCCGAGCTCCCGCGTCACCGGCCGGGCCCGGTGACGCCACCGCCATCCCCGGAGTAATGGGCGATTGAAGGAAAACACCGGGTTTTTTCTGATCCCGGGGGCCACGGTGGACTTCTCTTCTTTTCGGGGGCGGGGTTGAATTAGTATTTTTTGAAGCACTAAAGTGTATCAGCAAGGGTTTGCACGTGAGCCCGGCCATGGGGTTAAATTCGCCCATGCAGTTTCCCCTTTCCCCCCCTCCCCATGTTCCGACCCCGACTACCCTCGTGTGCTGCCCTGCTTCTGGCGTTGGGATGCTGGCTCCCGTTTTCGGCCGGAGCCCAGACCCTGAATGTGCAGAACGACGTGGTCCGGGTGGCGACTTTGGTGAATACGACCGCGACGCTGGCAGGGACGGCGGAACTGCATGTCACAGGAACCGGGGATCCGATCCCCGGCAGCATCATCAACCTGACCTCGCCGGATGCCTGGTTCTTCATGGATAACATTCTGGCGTCCCAGGTGGTTTCCACCTTCCTTGGCCGGGTGCGGGTCAATGGGGTGGCGGCGTTGGTGGACAGCAATGTCCGGGTGACCCAATATCTGCAGGGGGCGGTGGTCATCCCGCACGCGCCGGACTTTGCTCCACTGGAGGTATTTGATGGGGCCAATTTTTCCGGCCCCGTCAAACGGCTGCAAAACTACGTCGAGTATAACGATGCCAGCCTGGGGCCCCTGAAGCAGACGATCTCCTCCTTCCGGCTGAAGCGCGGTTACATGGCGACGTTTGCCACGCAGGAAAATGGCACGGGAGCCAGCAAGGTTTATGTGGCGCAGGAGGGCGATGTCGAAGTGGGGGTACTGCCGGCCAATTTGAACAACGCGGTCCGGTTTGTCCGCATCTTCCCATGGCGCTGGGTGGGCAAAAAGGGCTTTGCCGGCAACATCTGGCAGAACCTCAGGATTCAATGGTACTATAACTGGAATCTGGATAGGAATTCCTCCCGCGATGTGGAATATGTGCCGATCCGCCAGACCCGCTGGTGGCCGGGCCTGGATCAGGATTGGAAGGCCCGGGGTGCCAATCATCTGCTGGGATACAACGAACCGGATCACGTGGACCAGGCCAATATCAGTGTGGGGGATGCGGTGTATTCGTGGCCGGATTTGCTGTCGTCCGGACTGCGGGTGGGGGCTCCGGCCGTCACTGACGGTGGGCTGAGCTGGCTGTATTCGTTTATCGATCAATGTGACGCCGCCGGGCTGCGGGTGGATTTTGTGCCGGTGCATTATTACCGCAGTTATCGGAATGCGGCCGATCCGGATGGAGCGACGACCCAGTTCTACAATTTTCTCAAAGGGATTTATGACCGCACCAAACGGCCGCTCTGGGTGACCGAGTTCAACAACGGGGCCAACTGGACTTCCGATCCTGACCCTACCCAGGCGCAGCAGCAGGCTACCGTGGAGAAGATGATCGGGATGCTGGACAATGCGCCCTTCGTGGAACGTTATGCGATCTACAATTGGGTGGAGGATGTCCGCCGGGTGGCGTGGGACGATGGCTCGCTCACCGGGGCGGGCACGGTTTACCGCGATAACAGTTCCCCGGTGAATCACGTGCAGGAGCTGCCGGACGGTGGGGGCAGCGCGGCCGCCACTTATTTGTTTGATGGATCGGCCCGCGATGCCTCGGGCAACGGGAATGATGCCACGCCGGTGGCCGGGACGGTCTTCACCCCGGGGCGGGCCGGGCAGGCCTTGAGCCTGGATGGCAGCGATGCCTACCTGCAGTTGCCGGCCAGGCTGGGGGACAGCACGGATTTCACCTTTGCCGCGTGGGTGAATTGGAATGGCGGGGCGAACTGGCAGCGCATCCTTGATCTGGGGGATGGCACCAGCAAACACCTCTTCCTGACGCCGAAATCGGGATCGGGCAATCTGCGTTTCACCCTGAAAAATGGCGGAGGGGAACAGCAGCTGAATCATACGGCGGCTCTTGCGGCGGGCGTGTGGACGCATGTGGCGGTGACCCTTAGTGGCGATACCGGGAAGTTGTTTGTGAACGGCGTCTTGGTGAATACCAACACCAGCATGACGATCAATCCGGCCGATCTGGGGACGCGGCTGAACTATCTGGGGAAGAGCCAGTTTGCCGATCCTCTTTTTGCCG
>JAYUWQ010000705.1:0-3446 GCA_043753485.1 bacterium | reverse complement strand
TCCTGAGTTTTTTCATGTGCGGTATCTACGGCTTTTCGGGTTTCAGTGAAGAGGGGCTCCTCGGTAAAATGGCGAAAGTGCAGGTTCATCGCGGCCCTGACGGGGAAGGGCGCTACGACCGGCCGGAGCAGCGGTTTCACATGGGAATGGGGCGGCTCAGCATTATCGACCTCACCGGGGGGGGGCAGCCAATTTATAACGAGGACGAATCCCTCGCCATTATCCTGAATGGTGAAATCTACAACTACAAGGAACTGCGGGAGGAGTTGACGGCGGCCGGCCACCGTTTCCGGACCCGGAGCGATACCGAAACCGTCCTGCACGGCTTTGAACAATGGGGCCTGCACGGGGTGCTGGGACGGCTGAATGGCATGTTCGCCTTTTGCATTCATAGCAAAATCACCGGCGAGTTCTGGATCGCGCGTGACCGTACCGGCCAGAAGCCGCTTTATTATCATGCGGCCGGGGGGCGCTTCCTGTTTGCCAGCGAAGCCAAAAGCCTGCTGCAGAGCCAGCATGTCCCGCGCCGCTGCAACACGGCGGCGATCGATCCCTACCTGACCCTCCGCAACGTGCCGGAGCCGGCCACGATGTTTGAGGGGATCTTCACCCTGCCGGCCGCGCATTGTCTGCATCACCGGGCCGATGGAACGTTCAACATCCAACGCTATTGGGACTGCCCCCTGCACAGTGGCCGGGAGCAGCAGTCCGATGGTGCGTGGAAGGAGCAGTTTGAAGTTCTTTTTGAGGATTCCATCCGGCTGGTGATGCGCAGTGACGTGCCGGTTGGAGCCTATCTGTCAGGCGGGGTGGACAGCAGCCTGGTGGTGGCCGCGATGATGAAGCATGCCGCTTCCGTCAATACCTACAGCATCGGTTTCAACAGTCTCATCGATGAAACCCGCGATGCCGCCGAGACCGCGGCGTTTCTGGGGACGAACCATCACACCATCCATGTGGAGCCCGGGGATTTTGATCTGCTGCCGGAGATAGTCCATCACATGGACCGGCCGGTGGGTGACGCGCTGATCATTGCCTTTTACAAGCTGGCGGAGGGGGCGGCCAAGGATCTCAAGGTGGTGCTGGGAGGAGAGGGGGCCGACGAGTGTTTTGCCGGCTACGACTTCCACCGGAAAATCCTGCTCGCCCAAAAACTGGGACCGCTGGCCCCGTTGGCCGGCTGGGCGGTGCAGGCCACCCCGCACGCCCTGCTTAACAAGTTTTTCAAATTCCCCGCCGACCTCGGCAGCCAGGGCAAAAAGCGCGGGGTGGATTTCCTGAAAAACTACCCGCGCCGCCATCTCATGGCCAACTTCTACGCCCTGCGCACCCTCTGGGCGGAGGACGAGCGGCGGGACATCTATTCGGCGCCCTTCAAAAGCTATGCCTCGGAGTCCTGGATTCCCCGGGAGCGCGACATCTTCCAACCGTCCGCCTCCACCGTTTCCCGGGTCACCGACGCGCCCTTCCTCGACCGGTTGCTGCGGGTGCAATACGATGAATGGCTGCAGGACTGGGCGCTGATCCGTCAGGATAAAAACACCATGGCTCATAGCCTGGAGTACCGGCTGCCCTTCCTCGACCACCGCATGATTGAACTGGCGCAGCGGATGCCACAGCATCTCAAGATCAACCGTGGCACCGACAAATGGATTGAGCGCCAGCTCGCCGAGAAATACTTTGCCGGGATGCCGCAGAACCGGCCCAACGGACGGCCCAAAATTCCGTTCTACCTGCCGCTGGATTTCTTCTTCCAGCATCCCCAATTCCGCCGGCTGGTGGCAGATACCCTGAACGAAACGCAGCTGAAAGCCCGGGGTTACTTCGATCCTGCCCGGGTCGCGGCCCTGGTCCAGAGGATGGAAACCCGTGAATTCATTTATCTCAAACAGGTCATGTCCCTCGTGATTCTCGAGCTCTGGCACCGCGCCTTCATTGATTGAAGGCCCCTTTCAGGGCTCCTTCAGGGTAAGCAGATAGGCGATCAAATCCCGCAGCTCCCGAAACGTTAGAACCGCTCCCATGGGAGGCATGGCACTGCCGGATTCCGTTGCGTCAGCCGCCCTTTCCGCAGGGGCCTGCGGCTGCCCGTAGCCCTGTGCCAGCTTTGCGCCCGGGTGGATCAGGGACTCGAGCAATCCGCCGGCGGTCAAGCGGCTGGCCACCCCGTCGAGATCCGGTCCTTTCAGCCCTCCGATCCCGCCAATGGCGTGGCACGACAGGCAGTCGGCTTCCGGATGGGACTCAAATAAAATGCGGCCGGCCAGCGGATCGCCATCGGCCATCGTCATCCGCCAGGCGGCCAGGGGATCGGTCTCCGTGGACAGGGAAGCTTGCCAGGCCTCGGTGGATTTCCGCCAGACCGACCGGCTCTCGGTATCCCGGCGTTGCAGGGCTTCCACCACTTCCACCTGCACGCCAGGTTCCAACGTCGCGGCCGCCAGCTTCCTGGTTAGTTCCAGAATCAGTTTTTCACTTTCTCCCCCATTGCCGGGCAAGTGGTCGAGGGTGCGGATGGCGGCCTGCTTTTCGGACGTGCTGCCGGAGGCGAGAGCTTCCCGGGTCAAGAATGCGCCGGCTTTCGGATCGCGCCTCATCAGAAGGGATCGCGCTTCGGCACGCAGGGAGGGAGGAATGCTGCCGACGGACGGATTGGTCAGGGATTTGGCGGTGTCGCTGGACAGTGCATCGGCGGCAATGAGATCCAGCAGCGCCGCCAGGCGCTCCGGTTCTGCAGCCTTGGCATCATTCACTGTCGTCAGGCGGGCAGAGGCGGCCGGGCTGGCGGCGGCCGGGGAGTCCAGGAGGTGCTTCGCTTTCGCTGCGACGGTGTGGTCGGCGTGGTTGAGCAGCCCTTCGGCAGCGCTGCGGGCGGCAGGGCGTGCGCTGCCGGGGAGCCGGGGCCGGGGCGTTTCCGGCCGGTTCCAGATGGGGTCCACCGGGGCGGGCCGGTCCCACGTTTCCAAGGCGTCGAGGGCCAAGATTTTCAAGGCTGGCAGGGTCTCCGGGGCGAGCGCGGCCTGCGCCACTCTCCGGGCCTCGACGGAGGTTCCCAGGTAGACCGCAGCAGCAATGGCCCGCCGAATCACGGCTTCGTCCAGAGGTCGGGTTCCGTCAGGGGAGGGGTCCAGCAGGGCGGTGAGGGCCGGAAAGACGGACCGGACCGGCATATCATAAATGGCACGGGCGGCTTCGGCTGCCACCATGGGATCCTGATCAGTCAGGAATGCAGCGGCTTCCCGTGCGGCCAACCGGCGCAGGGCATGCACCACGGTGAGGCGGGCTTCTGCGGAAGGGTGGCTCTGGCCGGTTTCTGCGAGGGCCGGGGCGGATGCGGTCCGGGACATGGCATGGGCGAGACTGCCACGGATCAGTGGGGAACGTTCATTATTCCGTGAGGCGGCTTCCAGTAAATCAGGCAGAAACCCAGGGGCGCGGAGGCGGGC
>JAYUWQ010000704.1:0-3453 GCA_043753485.1 bacterium | reverse complement strand
GGTAGATGAAGGCCTCGTATTTTTTGCCATTGGCTTTGAGGGCGGCTTCGTAGGCGGGCCAGCCGGCGTTGACGCGTTCGTCCTTCTCCCCGTAGTGGAGGAGGAGTTGGGCCTTGATTTTGGGGACGTCCTCCGTCTTCGCCTGGCCGCCGTAGAATGGCACGGCGGCTTTGATCAGGTCGGGGAGCCGCACCGCGAGGGTATTCGCCATGCCGCCGCCATAACAAAACCCGGTGACACCGATCGTGCCGTTGCAGGACGGATGTTTTTCCAGCCAAAGGGCGGCGGCGATGAAGTCCTCGATCATCTCCTCCGGTTTGCGTTTTTGCTGGAGATCACGGCCGGCTTCGTCGGTGCCGGGGTAGCCGCCGAGAGGCGTCAGGGCATCAGGGGCGAAGGCGACAAATCCCGCCACGGCCATGCGGCGGGCGACGTCTTCGATGTAGGGATTGAGGCCGCGGTTCTCATGAACCACGATGATCCCGGGCTGCTTGCCATCGGCTTTGGCGGGCTGGGCGAGCAGGCCGCGCATTTTGCCGCCGCCCTTGGGCGACTCGTATTCGGCGTATTCTGTTTTGATGCGGGGGTCGTCCTTGGGGACCTGTTGCGCCCACGCGTAGTTTGGCCCTAGGGCTTCCAGCAGGGCGGCAGCGGTCAGGCCACCGACGGCGAATTTGGAGGCGCGGTCGAGGAAGGTGCGGCGGGTGACCTTGCCATGCACATATTCATCGTAGAGATCCAGAAGTTCCTGGTCGAAATCGGCGGCGGTTTGGCGGTTCATGGTGTTCAGAATACGTGGGGAGCAGCAGCTTTCTCACGGGAATGCTCTTCTGGAAAAGGGCTGCCGGGTCAAGTCGAGGGTGGCGGAAGTGGGGTTAGGGCGTGACTGGTTGCTTTTTAGCTTCCCACGCCCCGCTCATCAGAGAGTTGCCGGCATCATCGTTGGCGGACCAAGTGCCGGTCAGTTGGCCGGCGGCGGTTTCCGTCGCGCTGACGCGGATGATGCCGCGGCGGCCTTCGCGCTCCACATCAAACTCCAGCTGGAGACGGCCGCCTTCCCATTTCACGCGGTCCACTTTGCGTTCCCCCTGTTCGCCCGTGGCCACGGCGGTGAGTTGGCCGTCCTCCTGACGGATGGTGACGGTGCCGGGCCGGTTTCCGCCGTCGGGCAGCGCGGCGGTGGACTTCCAGATGCCTGCCGGGGAGTTTCCGGCAGTTTTGGTCAGACCGAGGTGTTTTTCAAACCAAGTCACCAAGGCGGTGGAGGCGGTTTTTTCGTCCGGGCCGGTAAAACTGTGGCCCGCTTCCGGAAAGGCGATCAATTCGGAAACAACCCCTTCCTTGCGGAAAGCGGCGAGGATATTTTCGCTGTGACTGGGGGTGACCAGGGTGTCCTTGCCGCCATGCAGCAGCAGGCTGGGGGCGTCGTCAGCGGTGACGTGTTTGATCGGAGAGACGGCGTCGCATTGCTCCGTGGGAAAATGAGTCGCGGGGAAACGCTGGTCATTCATGTAGCCGGTCAGATCCGTCGGCGGGAAGTAGGCCACCACCGCGGCCACCCGGTTGCTCACTTTCCCCACGGCGTCGGAGGCGGCTGGATTGCCGGGATCGCTGGTGGTGCCCAGCATGAGGGAAAGGTGGCCCCCGGCGCTGCCGCCAAAGACGCCCAGGCGCTCCGGGTCGATGCCGGTGGTCGCGGCCGTCATCCTGACATGCCGCACGGCCCGGCGGACGTCCTCCACCGCATCTGGCACCTTGAAAAAGGGACTGCTGCCATGGCGCACGAGGAAGAGGGTGAAGCCATGATCCAGCAGCATCCCGAAGCTGTTGCGGTCCTTCGCCGCGAGAGCCCCGGCGACCAGAGGGGCGGGATCCGTCCAGCCGGAAACCCATCCGCCGCTGACCATGAAAAGCACTGCGGCGCCATTGGGTTTGGTGGGTTTGACGACATCATAGGTGAGCGCCATGCCGGCTTTGTGGCCGTAAACGACATCCGGAGTGATAGCGGGAGCGGTGGTTTCAGCCAAGCTGCCTTGCGTGGGCAACAGCGCAGCAGAGCAGCAGGCCAGCAGCAGGGCCGGGCGGAAAAGGGGGCGGGGTGGTTTCATGGGAGTGGGCAGGATGGAGCAGCGGTGCAGTGGTCTGACTCTGGACGTTCCGGCGGCGGTCGTTGTTACAAGCAGGGTTGAATCAGAAGCGATGCCGGAAGGCAATGTCAAACCAGCGCGGTGGTCCCGAAGGGCTGCCCATCAGGCCGGTCCGTGGAGTCATGAGGGCAGGAGGCGGTCCGCTCAGCCCTTGCAAAAAGGCGGGTTTTCCGCATCAGGTCTCCCCAATATGTCCGATGAACCTACCCCTCCCCGGCTCAGTCCGCTGTCTGCGCTGATCTTCAGTTCCCGCTGGTTGCAGCTGCCGCTCTATCTCGGGCTGATTGTGGCCCAGGGCGTTTATGTGGTCCTCTTCATGAAGGAGTTGAAACATCTGGTGATGCAGGCCAGAGAGTTGACGGAACAGGAAATGATGCTGATCGTCCTGGCGCTGATCGATGTGGTGATGATCTCAAATCTCCTCATGATGGTCATCGTGGGTGGTTATGAGACCTTCGTTTCCCGGCTGCGCCTGCACAATCATCCGGACCAACCCGAATGGCTGAGCCATGTAAATGCCTCCGTCCTGAAAGTGAAACTGGCGATGGCCATCATCGGGATCAGTTCAGTGCATTTGTTGAAAACCTTCATCGCCGCCGGCAACCTGGGCGCGCCCCCGGCCGCTCCCACGCCGGGCGTCGTGGCCATGGTTCCGGTCACCGCCGAAGGCGTGATGTGGCAAACCATCATCCACGCCGTGTTTATTCTCTCTGCCCTGGGGATCGCCTGGACGGACCGCATCATGCTGGCTCCGCCTTCGGGAAAGGAGCCCAAGCATTGAGGGATGGGGTTGGCTACCGGGCCTCCCTGCCTTTGCCCGCGTCATCATCGCCTGACAACTCCGGTTTGGCGGCTTTGCGGACATGGAATTTGCCGTCCTCCCAAACCAGGTCGAATTTCCGCTTCCCAAAGCGCCAGGCGGAACCGCGGCCGTCCTGGCGCTCGAACCGCTCATACGCTGCGGCCTCAATCACGTTGGCGGATCGCCGGGGCCGGAAATGCATCGTCAGATCCACCTCCTCCGGGATGACGCGGCGGGTGACATCCTTCCAACCATCGCGATCCCGTTGCAGTACAAAGGTCTGGTTCCGTTCCGGCTTGGCGCCGCTGGCAAAAGGCTTGGCCATGTGCACAAACACAAAAGGGACGTTGCCCTCGGGGACCGGGAGGATCTTCAACCAGAACATCGAGGTAGAGCCCGGACTATCCGGGCCGTCGGAATACCAGTGGAGCCAGCCGTTTCCGTAATCCAAACGGTTGTCAGGAAAAGGCCATGAGGAGAGTTGCTCCAACAGCCGGCCCCGGT